>CAZIGP010000228.1:0-6903 GCA_964538425.1 uncultured Pirellulales bacterium
TCCCGTGGCTGGGTCGAATTTTCTTGAATGCTTGTCCGAGAATCGTTCGCTTGGTCGTCAGTCGTTTGCTGATCGATGGTTTGCTGGGTTTGTTGTGAACCATTGCTTTGTTGCTGCTCCGTTTTGCTGCCGTATTCACCTTCACGAGCAATTGCCAAAGCCACAATGGTCACGCCCAGGATACAACTGAGCGCAAGAATCATCGCCAGCCGACCAAATATTTTCCGAGAAATCATACTAATCTCCTCAATCAAATAGCCCCGAAGCGTGCAACGTGCATCGCCCCAGCGTGCGCACGGCAGTTTTAAAAATAGCCCTGTGCTCGCCATCCAAATATGGGTCAAAGAATTGCCCAAAACCAACCCGAGGCACCAGCGAGGTTGCGCTAAGACAGATTCTCCCTAACAGACAGGTCGCTCTTGGTGTATGAAATCGACACGTCGCAAATTGGCAACGTCCGCTTACCGCCGTCGTGTTGCACAGGCGCTGGAAACTGCACAGGCGGTGGCACAAAGCGTGCAGCCATGGCCAGTAGCTTCTTCAGTGCCACAGCCAGGCCCGCACCCTTCTGTCAAAGTCGTGGCAAATTGGCGGAACTGCGCAGCAGCATCATACACTTCCGCCAACTCGGCAGTAACAGATTCCACTTCCGGCGTTACTTCGCCCAGAAAATAAAAGAACAGCGACCGGCCGTCAAACAAATGTTCCACATCGACCAAAGTCGCCGAAATGCCCAGGTCGGTCAGTCGTGAAACACAAGCCCCTAAAGCAGCCTCGCGATTCTTTTGCAACCGCGATTCCAAAAGCTCATCTTCCACAGTCATGCCACGCAAAATCGAACCGTCGGCGCCACCCCGTTCAGCAAGCTCATCCGCCGGCCCCAGTATTTCGCCGGTCTCCAAACCACGGCTCGTCCGCACGATAACCCGGCTCGCGCGCGGATACGCCACCGCATCGACCGACGTAAACCGCCCGACGTGACCCAAAGCTCCCACTCGAACAAAATGCTGCCGCGACATAAACCTATTGTGCGTCATAACCCCAGCGATGCCAAGCGGAGTTAACAAGGATTACACGATGTTTAGGCACGTTTTCGCCCTTTATACCCGCTGGTTTCCGCCTTTCCTTAAAAGCCGTTTACGAGGATACTGGGGAGCGATCGAAACCGCTGAAACAATCTTTGAAAGCTTAATGACGACCACTATGAGACCTGCCGCGTTTCCTACCCAATTCAATCAAACCTCTGCGGAAACAAATTGGCGCGAATTGGCCGACCGTGTTTTGGAAGGCCACCAGCTTACCCGCGAGGAAGCCCTCGACGTTTTACGTTCGCCCGATATCGAGCTCTTGGATTTAGTCGCGGCATGCTTTCGTATTCGGCATCGCTATTGGGCCAGCACGGTGCAGCTTTATTTCCTGATGAACGCCAAAAGCGGAATCTGTCCGGAAGATTGCGGCTATTGTTCCCAATCGAAAGTTTCCAAAGCCGACATCCCAGTCTACAACCTAATCTCCGAAAGCAAGCTGCTCGATGCAGCGAAAGTCTGCGCCGAACGTGGCGCCTCGACCTATTGCCTGGTAATTTCTGCCCGCGGACCAACCGAGCGAGAGATGCAAGCGGTCGAACACATCGTGCCCAAAATTAAAGAGCAATATGGCCTGAACGTGTGCGCCTGCCTGGGCCTACTCACCGATGAGCAGGCACAACGACTAAAAGCTTGTGGCGTCGATAAAGTAAATCACAACCTCAACACCAGCGAGCAATTCTATTCCGAAATTTGCACCACACATACCTTTCAAGACCGCATGCAAACACTGCGTGCCGTGCGCTCGGCCGGCATGGAACTTTGTTCCGGCGGCATCATCGGCATGGGCGAAAGGGATGCCGACGTTGTTGACATGGCATTCTCGCTGCGCGAAATGAACGTCGAATCCATTCCCCTCAATTTTTTGAACTCCATCGATGGCACACCGTTGGCAGGCTCCCAGCAACTCAATCCACAATACTGTTTAAAAGCACTGTGCATGATGCGGCTAGTAAACCCCGCCAGCGAAATCCGCATCGCAGGCGGCCGGGAAATGCACCTTGGCAGCCTGCAAGCATTAGGCCTCTACGTCGCCAACTCCCTCTTCATCGGTGATTACCTCACCACCAAAGGCCAAGCCCCAGAGGCCGATTATCGCATGATCGAAGAAATGGGTTTTGTCGTCACCGGTGATCGCACCACCACCGAAAACTCAAACGGAAAGTGCTGCTAAAGCACGCAACCCGCTGCTATTCCCCATTCCCCATTCCCCATTTTCACACTAGCACTTCCACCTGCCTCGCCTATCTTGCCCGACCCGAAAATTCTCGATAGTCGGCCAAATTTTCTTATCCCGCACCAAAAGATAGGCCGATAAAGGCGCTACAACGGACCGGTTTTTTCAAAATGACTTTGTCCAGGATGGACTGCAATGCGCGTTTGCTTATCTTATGGCGGCTTGTTGTTGGTAGGCTTGGCCACATGCCAAACTGTGGTGGGTGAAGATACTTTCGGTGCGGGTCGGAAGATGCAAGGATCGACTCGCTATTCTTCCACCAGCTCCCCTGCCAATACTGCAACTCCGGTTCAACCTACGGTTGCGCCGTTTTCGCCGTCCACACCAGCAGCTTCTCAAGATTCTAATTCGAACACAACGAAGCATGCAGAAGCTGTAAATAATAAAGTACAAGAAATCTTTCCGGCAGCGGGTGCATCTCCTTCAACGTCCACAGTGCGCACTGTGTCAAACGAGGACAGTTCAGCTCCATCATCATCGCGCAGCAGCGGATTAAAGTCGTTGCAGCAGCGTTTTTCGGTGATGCGAAAGTTGTCAGGAAGTAAGCCGGCAGAAGAAGCGGCTCCGCGTCAAAGAGAAACTCCCCTTGTTGTCGCACCATCAAGTCCCACGCCAACAAACCAACCAAGTCCAGCTCCAAATCCTACTTTCGGGCCTAACGTTGGAAGTCCTGTCCCGCCGACGATGCCCGATATCCGCATGGCACAGCGCACGTCGTCAAGTCCGACTACGGCCACCGTGATGAAAACGACGAACTCAACGGCGCCATCGCAAGGAAACAATAATCCGACGGCTACTTTCAGCGAAAGCCCGCGCGGAACAGCCACTGTTGGCGGGCCCCTGACATCGTCACGTCGCATGCCCACCGGCCAAGCCACGGCGTTACCGCGAGATGACCAGCCGACCGTTGCAACCAAGCCAACTCCAGCAGAAACTGAAACTAGCGATACTGCTTCGCCACCCAGCGTTGTCACTTCGCCAATCCGTGCTGCAACAACCAGCCGCCCGAACAATGTGCTGTTCACCCGTCAAAGTCCTCTCTTGGGCGTTGAAACTACTGGGCCGCGCAGCATCACGATTGGGAAGGAAGCTACTTACACCGTAACGCTGGCAAATTCCGGCGATGCGGCTGCCCAAGACGTAAAAGTATCGGTCCGTATTCCACCCTGGACGGAAGTAGTCGGCGCAACGTCAACCAGTGGATCAGCACAAACAGCCACCGATGCGACGGGTGAACCGCTCACTTGGAACGTACCTCGGCTGGAAGCCAAATCCAAAGAGCAGCTCTCGCTGCGCTTAGTGCCTCGCGAAAGTCGGCCGTTCGACCTGGCGGTGCAATGGACTTTTTCGCCAGTCGTTTCCCAGGCCATGGTCGAAGTCAAAGAGCCGAAGCTCGCCATGTCGGTTGCCGGACCGGAGGAAATTTTGTATGGCGAAACGAAAATTTACAAACTATTGCTTTCCAATCCCGGCACCGGTGATGAAGAAAACGTCGTGCTGTTCCTCTCGCCAATCGATGGTGGCACCGGTTCGCCCACGCGGCACGAAATCGGCAGCATCGCCGCCGGCCAAAACAAGCTGGTCGAAGTCGAGCTAACTGCCAGACAAGCTGGCACATTAGCGATCAAAGGCACGGCCACTGCCGACGGCAATCTAAAGTCGGAAACCTCCCAAGAAATTCTCGTTCGCCGTGCCAGCCTCAAACTTGTCACGCAAGGCCCCGAGCTCAAATTCGCCGGTACCATGGCTTCGTTCAACATCACGGTGAACAACCCTGGCAACGCTGCCGCCGAAGGTATTCAAGTGGCAGCACTGCTACCTGCCGGCGCAAAGTATGTTTCCAGCACCGGTGGCCAATTTATCGAAGAACAAAACAAAGTGGTTTGGACAATGCCCTCGCTCCGCAGCGGTGGCGAACAAGATTTCGAAATCAAATGCATTTTAAATTCCCCCGGTTCGAATCGCTTGCAAGTCGTGGCGCTCGCAGCCAGCGATTTGAGTGACACCACCGCCATCAACACCAACGTCGAAGCACTAGCAGATTTAAAGCTGGAAGTCAGCGACCCCACCGGCCCCGTCGCCGTAGGGGAGGATATGCTCTACGAAGTGCGAATTCGAAATCGTGGCACCAAGGCCGCCGAAAATGTTGCCGTGGCAGGGTTCTTCTCAGGCGGCATCGAACCAATGACCGTTCAAGGTGCTCAGCACGAAATCTCGCCGGGACAAGTTATCTTCAAACCGATCGCCTCCATTGCACCAGGTGCAGAAGTTGCCTTGAAAATCAAAGCCCGCGCAGAGCAAGCAGGTAACCACATTTTCCGCGCCGAAGTCACTTGCGCCGCCGTAGGCATGAAACTGGCTGCCGAAGAAACAACCTTGTTCTACGGCGAAATGGGCGGACGATCGGCAAGAATAGCGACAAAGCCTTCTGCAGCAGCCCCTGCCCCATTACAGCCAGCTCCTGAATCATCCGACAATCCTGAAAAGATCGTGCGGTAACACTCAAAATGTAGGAGGCGAATCCCTTCGCCGACCTCCACCATTTGTCGCCGCAACGGTTCACACCCTTGTGAATTCCGAATTGGTTGCCGTGTCATAAAGCAAGAAAAGCCCAGGAGTTTTCTCCTGGGCTTTTTCTTATTGATTGAAATCGCAATGAGGGGACGGTGCAGACGCTAGACGCTCGCTTTGCAGGTCGTCGTTACACGGCGGCGATACCAGCAAATGGCCATTCCCAGCAAGCCTAGGCCGGCCAGCAAAATTCCTTCCGGCTCCGGCACAGGCTGCAATCCGGAATTGCCAGAATAGAACGGTTGCACGTGATCCATCGAGTAAGTCGCCCGAGGCGTCATACCAATAGTGGTTGGATAGTTGATTGGCTCGTTGTCCCAAACTGCATACGGCGTGAGAAATTTCTGAAAATCACTTGGCAGGCTAGGATCATAAAAGCGGGCACGATGCAGTGCGTTATCGGAAGTATCGTTGCCGGTGATCATTTGAAAGAGCACGGTGCGATAATCGCCAAAGTACATCAGGTTCTTGTTAGGATCGATATCGACCTGGAAGTAAACCTTCATGCCAGGTTCGAAACCAGTAAACTTGATGTGCAAAACGTCGTTCGTAGTACCGCCATTTTTGCTATCCAAACCAACGACTTTCGCCGTAACACCGGCCGGAGTTTTGATAATCTTGGCCCAGTCAAACGTATTATCGCTATTGCCGATGTTCAGATAAAAATCTTTCAATTGCGCATCGCCCGTGCCTCCTACGTTCGTGTTTTTGATGTACATGTACGGTTCGCTTCGCTGCTTAGCCAGTGTCGTAGGGGTATCCCAAGCAGCCATCATTGCTGCGTGCATGTCGGAAGGCTTTTTGAGCACGTCGAGACTTTCACAAACGCCCAGTTCATAACCGACGGGTTCCGAAAGCTGCGTTGCATTGGCCGAGGCTGTGCAGATAACCACTAATAAAACCGCTAAAACTCGCAGGCAGCAGCTCGTCCGATCGTTGTTGCAATGTGGCTTGAACATGTCTTCTTAAATCCCTTTCTACAGTTCTCTTTGCAAATAAATCTCGAAGCTTTATTTTCCGTCGATGTTGCTGATGGCAGCCAAGCCGCGGGAATTATCTAAAGAACGATTCAAAAGACACATTCAGTCGAATTTGACGCAGAAATAAGGCGCAACACGCCCATATTTCCGACTTAGGCATCAAGTCGCAGACAAAGAGAATCTGATGAATCGCGCTAAAAGTAAAACTAAAGCGCGGACTTGGCCTTCACGAGCAATTCCTTATCGGGTCTATCTTGTGTCGAAGCTTTAATTTCAGCAGAACTTAGCCTGCTATCACTTCGAACCGTGACTTCTGATTATGCTAATTAAGCGCTACAAGCGGGTCAAGCAATTTGCAAAAAATGGAGAAAAAATCTGCACTTTCAAAAGTTTGATTTTCTACATAATCAGCAGCCGGCACTGGAATTAGAACGCAAGTCATTTTTTTGTAAGTAGTTACGTAAATTTCTGTGAAGTCGCTTTTGCGAGCTGGGCGGGGGCCTAAAGTGCGCTTCTGACTCAGCCATTTTTTGGTCGCACCCGGCTCGCCGAATCTACGACCTAATTTTCCTACCAATTGCCGAGAGGCGAATTGTCAAACCAATCATGATTGCTCCATAATACGGGATTCCCTTCAACTTCTCCCTGGGAGCAGCAGGCATGGATTCAAAGCTTACGCCGACGGGTTCCTCTACGACATTGGCCTCTTCCAAACTGCTCGGCCAAGCGATCACGTTCGACGATGTGCTGCTCGTGCCGCGCTTCAGCGAAGTGGTGCCGGCCGATGTCGTCGTTGCCACGCAACTCACAAAGCGAATTCGCCTCAATATCCCGGTCCTTAGCTCACCGATGGATACCGTCACCGAAAGCGATATGGCCATCGCACTAGCACAGGAAGGTGGACTCGGCGTCATTCATAAAAACATGTCGCTGGAACATCAAACCGAAGAAGTCGACAAGGTGAAACGCAGCGCCAATGGCATCATCTTCGACCCCGTTACGCTACCGCCGATAGCAACGGTAGCACGAG
>CAZIGP010000229.1:0-6871 GCA_964538425.1 uncultured Pirellulales bacterium
CTTGTTTACGAACCACACGTTGATTCCATTCTGGAAGACCCCAAGGATGCTTTAAAATTTGCAGAGAATAACCCGGACATCAAACTGGTGATCGATTATTCTCACGCCGTATCGCTGGGACACTCAACCTCTGTGTTACATGGACTGATACCTTACGCGGGCCATGTCCATCTACGACAGGCAACTACTGGTAAAATTCAATCGCGGTGGGAAGAGGGTGTTATCGATTTCCCTGAATTAATACGGCATCTCGATGAAAGTGGTTATTGCGGTTACGCGACACTGGAATACGAGCACGACAAGTTTTGGAATATGGATCAGTGCGATGTCATGACCGAAACGATCAAAATGCGCAATGCTGTACTGCCCTATCTTCCATAACACCGTAAAAATGCAACCAGCTTTATATGTGTTTAGATATACATATAAAAAATTGGAGCCGAATCTCACCAAACCTCTGACACCGCGCACAATCCCGGGTTATTGAAACGAGGCATTCATGTATCTAGGACTGCTGCTGACAATATTAGGCGGAGCGTCTGATGCGAGCATGGCTTTCGTTATGGGAATGGCGAAGCGATGGCGGTGGGAAAATATATGGTTGACGTGGGCGGTGTTCGGATGCTTGCTGCTTCCATGGTTAACGCTTTGTTTTTGGTTGCGAGATCCTAGCCCCCTGGAAGTTTATCGCAACATACCCGGCGATGTATTCGTCAAGCTTTTGGTATTCGGAAGTGCCTGGGGTGTTGGCGCTGTTTTATATGGGCTAGGCATCGTGCGCGTGGGCATGGGACTGGGCTTGGGGATCGTTGTTAGCCTAACGGCAGCCAACGGCGCGTTGCTCCCGCTAATCCAAGAGCATTCAGAGATGCTGCTAACTCCTTCGGCCGGCATAATCTACATCTCAATCAGTGTGCTGATTGTGGGAATCGTCCTGTGCTCGGTTGCTGCACATCGACGAAAAGAAGAAAAACCGCTGCTGGAATGCGAGACCACTAATTTTACACTAGGTATTTTGTTTTGTGTTCTCTCGGGATTTGCATCGCCCATGATCAACCTCGCCTTCACTGCAGGAATCGAAATTACTAAGTCAGCCGAGCGGTTAGGCGCCTCGCCGCTAGCAGCAAGTATAGCGCCAGTGGCGCCGATCCTGTCGGCGGGATTTGTTGTCAATGCGCTTTATTGCGTTTACTTGTTGAATCGGAATCGAAGTTGGAGCAATTTCCTACGCCACGATACAGTTTCCCATTGGTTGTATGGTCTTGCCATGGGCGCACTCCAAATGACAGGATTTTTAGTCTATACCATTGCTGCAAGCAGAATCGATAGCTTAACTGAATTAGGGGGCACAGTCTTAGCTTGGCCAGTCTACACGGCCTCGATCATTTTGACTGGCAACTTCGAAGGTTTGCTGCGGGGCGAATGGCATGGCTCCGACCGGAAGACTTTCGCATTGCTGGGCGGAGGCCTCGTATTGTTAATCTTGGCAACAGTGATCATCGTTAGCCTTGCCGCTTACATGACAAAAACTTGATGCATTTCCTTTAAATGAGTCGTACCAAGTTCAACTGTAGAAGATTTCATAAATATACTTTATGCGATATTTAGTTTGTTATGCGCTGATTGCCAGTTTGTTTAGCTCAAGAGATATTTTTGCAGAGCCTCTCGCTTCTGATCCCTTAAAACTAGACCGCATAACTTGGAAAGCCTCAGGCGCACGCGGTGCTGTAGTCGCCGGTGGAGCTGAAGCAGTTCATGCTGGATTAAATATCCTTCAACAAGCCGGTAATGCTGCTGACGCCGCCGCTGCTGTTATTTTGGCACTCTCCGTAACAGATTCAAAAGCGTTTTGTTTTGGTGGAGAAGTGCCCATTTTGGTTTACGACGGCCCGCGCCATGTCGTCGAAGTTGTTGGTGGTCAAGGCGAGGCGCCACGCTTAGCTACCAGAACTTACTTTCAAGAAAAAGGAAGGCTTCCAGGCAACGGAGACATTGAAGCTGCCACGGTACCTGCGGTTCTCGATGCAATCACCACTTTACTTGATCGCTTCGGTACCAAATCCTTTGCGGAAATTGCTGCGCCAACGTTGTCAATTCTTGATCGACATGAGGAAAAATGGCATCGAGATATGGCAGAAACATTGCGCTGTTTGGTTGACGCAGAAAAAAACTCTGCGAATGATCGTTCACGAGGCCTCCGCTCCGTGACCGACTATTTTTATCGCGGACCGATTGCTCGGAAAATCGACGAGTGGTCTCAGCAAAATGGTGGTCTGCTGCGTTATAGCGATTTAGCCACACATATTACGCGAATCGAAGACCCAGTTAGCGTACCTTACCGCGGATATACGGTTTACAAATGCGGGCCTTGGACGCAGGGGCCTTTTTTACTCGAATCACTCAAACTTTTAGAAAAATATGATGTCCAATCAATGGGACACAATCGGCCTGCAACAATACACGTGCTGGCCGAGGTTATGAAGCTGGCATTTGCTGATCGTGATGTTTATTTCGGTGATCCGCTATTTGTTTCCGTTCCGTTACAGCAACTACTCTCATCTTCCTATACTGACGAACGACGCAAGCTCATTGACCTGAATCATGCATCGCTTGAGCAACGTCCTGGAGATCCGCGGGCGTGCAAGGCGCTGTTGAAAGATTTTTCCGACGGACGTAGCACTGGCGGTCGGGATACAGATACGACAACGTGTTTAGTGGTTGATGGCATGGGAAATATGGTAGCTGCTACACCGAGTGGATGGGGCGGAGTGTTGGTCGATGGTACTGGAATTTGGCTCGGTAGTAGGTTGCAAAGTTTCAATCTTTGCAAAGATCATCCAAATTGTATTGAACCTGGCAAGCGACCGCGAATCACCCTGACGCCAACGTTGGTATTGAATGACGATAAACCTTTCCTGGCGGTTAGCGTCGCGGGTGGCGATCAACAAGAACAGGCAACGTTGCAATTACTCGTTAATGCCATTGACTTTGGTTTTGCTCCCGCGGACGCAGTCACGCTCCCGCGTTTCATCACCAAGCACTACGTTAGCTCTTTCCTACAAAAGCCACCCGAACTTGGTAGCCTCTATGTTTGCTCGGAGTTTGACCAAGAAACGAGAAGCGCACTCGCGGCCTTAGGCCATAACGTACAAATTTTATCTTCTCCAACAACCCATCCAACAATGCTTCGTGTGGATGCCAAAAGCGGCAAGATTGAAGCCGCTGGAGACCCTCGTACTGCACGACATGCGGCCGCCTTTTAAGTGGTTGAACAAGTAGAAAAAGAGTATTTAGATTTAAAAACATCTTACTGCGGAGTTAATTTTGTGATTGTTGGTATTCCCAAAGAGATTAAATGCGATGAGTATCGAGTGGGTATGTTGCCCGTTGGTATTGAAGAGCTGACTCGCGCGGAACATCGAGTCTTAGTTCAGCGAGACGCCGGCATGGGTTCGGGATTGCCCGACCATTTATACGAGCAAGCCGGAGCAAAAATGGTAAACACTGCGGCAGAGATTTTTGCCACAGCCGATATGATCATTAAAGTGAAGGAACCACAGCCGGCCGAAATTTCCATGTTGCGGCGCGGCCAGGTGATGTTTACATACTTTCATTTTGCTGCTGATCGAAAGTTGACTGAATCGTTTATAGCGAGCGGCGCGACTGCTGTGGCTTACGAAACTTTGCGCGACGAATTGGGCCGCTTGCCATTGCTCACACCCATGAGCGAAGTCGCAGGTCGCATGAGCATTCAAGAAGGAGCTAAGTATCTAGAAAAACCACAAATGGGGCGTGGTATCTTGCTCGGAGGTGTGCCGGGCGTGGCACCAGCGAATATCTTGATTCTTGGCGGCGGCGTAGTCGGAGCCAATGCGGCAAAAGTGGCTGCTGGCTTCGGCGCTAACATCGCATTGCTCGACGTCAATATGGATCGGCTAAGGTATCTTGATGATGTGACGCCGGCCAATGTTGATGTGCTGTTTAGCGATCGTCACACAGTCCGCGAGTATTTAAAGCTGGCTGATCTTGTGATTGGTGCCGTGCTCATTCCAGGTGCTAAAGCACCTCGGCTAATTGAACGCGATGAACTTAAACTGATGAAGCCGGGTAGTGTGGTTATCGACGTGGCCATCGACCAAGGGGGCTGTGTCGAAACTGCACGTCCGACCACGCACAGTGAGCCGACTTATATGGTTGATGAAGTGCTGCATTACTGTGTGGCTAATATGCCCGGAGCAGTCGGCCGCACCAGCACTTATGCTTTATGCAATGTCACCCTGCCTTGGGCTCTGCGAATTGCGAATCAAGGGATTGAAAAAGCAGCCAAAGAAAGTCGGCCAATCGCTACGGCTGTGAACATCATGGATCATGAAATCACTAATCACGCTGTGGCTGAAACGTTCGGCCTGCCGCTAGAAAATCGCTTCGCGGCGTGATCTTAGTGCAAATCTTGTTCGTCGTTCTCAGGTGACCCGACTTGGTGAATCAGAATAGGCGGTTCAGCCCATTCAGTGCCGCCACGCGATATGCCTCTGCCATGGTTGGGTAGTTAAACGTCGAGTTAACAAAGTACATCAGCGTGTTGTTGCCCCCGGGTTGCGACATGATTGCCTGGCCGATATGAATGATTTCTGCAGCCCCCGCGCCGAAACAATGAATACCGAGAATCTGAAGCGTCTCCCGGTGAAACAGTATCTTCAGCATCCCAACTGTCTGACCAGTGATTTGTGCTAGTGCCAGGCTCTTGAATGTCGAATGACCAACTTCATACGGTATTCCTTGAGCCGTCAATTCCCGTTCCGTTTTACCCAGTGAACTGATTTCCGGAGAAGTGTAAATTCCCGTGGGGATGTCGTCGATCAGGGCCTGATCGCAGTGCCCCTCGACCGCGTGATGAGCTGCATAGCGTCCCTGCACGTAGGCCGCACTTGCCAATGACGGAATTCCGATGACATCTCCGACCGCGTAGATATGCGGTTGAGACGTTTGGAAATGCTTGTTGACATCGATTTGCTTTCGGCTGTTGACGGGGATTTGCAGCGATTCCAGACCGAGTCCATCCGTATTGCCAGTCCGTCCCGCAGCCCAAAACAGGATATCCGTTTTAATCTGTTTGCCCGACTGAAGGTGTAGGATTACTCCATCTTCCATCGGTTCAGCCCGAGTATAGCTTTCGTGATGGCGGATCAGCACTCCACGTTCACGCAGATGATAACTCAGGGCGTCGATAATTTCGTCATCCAAAAACTCCAGCAGCTTGCCGCGCGTGTTGATCAGATTAACTTTGCAATTCAGATTGCGGAACATCGATGCATATTCACAGCCGACAACGCCTGCACCGTAGATCGTGATCGACTTCGGAGTATGAGCCAAGTTAAGGATCGTATCGCTGTCGGCAACGCGGGGATGGTTGAAATCGACATCTTCCGGTCGATAAGGGCGCGAACCAGTAGCAATCACCATATACTGGGCATGTAGGCGGCGGCGGCCGCCAAGTTCGTCCAGAACTTCCACGGTGTGTGGATCGAGAAACTTCCCTTGACCATGCAAAACGGGGACGTCGTTGCGCTCGTAGAAACTGTTCCGCATATCGACTTGCATCTCAATCACCGATGCGGCACTGCGGCGTAGTGCGGGGAACTCTGGCAGCGTATTGGCTCCGAATTCGCGAAACAGTTTGCTGTGAAAGAAAGAAGTCGCTTGAAAGATGGCAAAGCGTAAAGCCTTGCTGGGAATGGTGCCCCAATGCGTACAACCGCCACCAATCAGCCGATACCGCTCTACCACGGCGACGGATTTTCCCAGCTTGGTAGCTTGCATCGCGGCGCCTTCGCCACCGGGACCGGATCCGATGACGACCAGATCGTAGGTTTGTTCGCTCATGTTGCTACTTGATTCATCTCCTCATGTAGTTCGCGCCAGTTTTTGGTGATAGGTCCAGAAGTGAACTTAAGTCGCGGGGGCAGATTCGTTTGGCGACGGTTTATTCTTAAAAAGCATCGCGAAGAGGACAAATAATACTACAGACATCACAGCCGGAATCAGCCAAATGCTTTGCCAATGATGAAGCGCTGCCTCGCCGGCACCCGTGTAGGAATAGTGCTGTCCGACGATCCCCGAGAGCCATGAACCAACAAACATACCAGCGCCGAGCGTGACGAAGGCGTGAAATCCTTGGGCCGCCCCACGGATGTCCGCTGTGGCCCATTTATCCACGTACATGCGGCCCATCACGAAAATGAAGTCGTAGCACATGCCATGGACGGCAATCCCGACATACAGCATCCACTGCGACGCTCGGCTCTCGTCGAACCAGGCAAACAATCCAAATCGCACAGCCCAGGCAGCCATCCCGAGAAGCAAGATCCCTTTCACACCCAATCGCGGCAGGAGGAATGGCAACAGTAAGAGAAACACCACATCGGATACCTGGCCAATCGTCATCTTGGCGGCGGCGTTAGAAATCTGCAGTTCATTCATGAAAACATTCATCCAAGCAAAATAGAAGCTCAGAGGAATGCAGATCAGAAACGAACAAATGATAAATGTGGCAAAGGACCGGTCGCGCATCAAACGCAGAGCGTCGAGTCCAAATAACACGCGAGGAGAAATCGGCGCGCCGGCACCCTTAGGTGGAGTATGAGGCAGCGTCAGTGAATAGAGTCCCATCACCAGTGCAGCACCTGAGGCCAGCTTAAACATTCCGGCTGAGTCTTCTAGCTTTAGCAAACTGACGACAAGTCCTGCGGCAATCCAGCCTAGACTGCCACTCAACATGACCAGTGGAAACTCTTTTGCAGGATTTTTCGAATGATGTAAAGTCAACGCATTGGTCAATGCATGACCCGCCATGTAGCTCGTCGTGTAGACT
>CAZIGP010000230.1:0-6862 GCA_964538425.1 uncultured Pirellulales bacterium
ACTCATGGATTTTGCTTTAAGTTATTCTTAACTGTGACCGTCGAATGACGGAGGCGTTAGCTTAACTCTTACGCGTTTCCCATTTTCCGCTAGTGAAATCGGGAATTTCCTGCAGCTTGCCACCTTCTTCAATCGACTTTGCTGACAACGGAATAATCGCGCCCCAGGCAGCGGCGTCATAACAATCGATTGGCGAGGGGCCACCTTGCTGTACCATCTTGATGAACTCAGAAATGGTAAAGTAATCACCACCACCATGGGTCGTCCCTGCTGCTACTTTGCGAGAAGACTTCCAGAGCGGATCCTCGAACTCTTGCATATATTTATTCACGGGTTCCCATTGCTCATGAGGAGAACGTCCATGCAGATAAATCTGATTGGTCCGCGATTCATAAGAACCTTGCGTCCCTTGTAGGCTGAAATAGGTGGTGCTCGTCACAGGCCGTGGCGAGCAGGTGTCGAATCGTAAATCGATCAATGCCCCTTTAGCCGTGTTAATCAAGACGGTTACCGAGTCAGCTTCCTTAAATTTGATTTCACGAGCGGGGTGCCCAGCGGGAAAATGCTCATGGACGTAATGACGCAGAGAAGCGTTGCCCGTACTTGACGCGATCAAGGAAACCATTCGATCTCCACGATTGATGCCCAACCATTGTGCGACCGGTCCAAGCTGATGCGTCGGATACCAGGCGCCGGCACAATCCCTCGCTAACTCGCCGCGCCAAGTCAAATCGCCATTCTTATCGAACAGCAGGTATAGACAGGCGTGAATATATCCGCATTCCGCGTACGTCAATTCACCGAAAAGCCCTTTCTGAACGATGTTGCGGATCGCCATCACGTCATCGTAATAGCAACAATTTTCAGCGAGCATATAGAGCTTGCCGGTTTCTTGGGTCGTGCGGACTAGCCCCCAACATTCTTCAATAGTGAGCGCCGGAGCAACTTCAGAGAGCACGTGTTTGCCAGCTTTCATCGCTTCGATCGACATGGTGGCATGCCACTGAATTGGAGGAGCCACAATGATGGCGTCCAGATCGTCACGCTCGAGCAACCGTTGATAGTCTTTAAGACCATCCGAATAACCCGCCGGCTTGCGGCCATTCCGAGCGTTGGCGACGAGATTGATCGCCTGATCTAAAGCGATTGGATCGATATCGCACAAGGCGGAAACTTCGACGCCAGCAGCGACCGCCAGGCTCAACAAAGTCATGCCTCGCGAACCCGTCCCAATCACACCGATTCTAACTGGTCTGGGACTAATTTGCCCAGAGAAAGCTGTCGCGGAGTGGCTTAAAATTACACCAGCAGCCGTCATTCGCAGCATTTCGCGCCGATCAATTTTCAAAGTCATGGTATCTATCTCACAAGATGTTTTAAATTAACGTTTATATGTATTGTTGTTCTGTTCTTTTCTTTATTGTTCCACCAGCACGTAGTTGAGACAGTAAATTCGGGAGTTTGACATGGATACAACAGCATCGCTGAGCTTTAATACGCTAGGTTGAACTTAAAGCCTTCGCGAATTCCAGCAACATCTGACGCGATCTCTAGACCTAACGTACTCTCGGTGTTGTACTTTTCTGGAATGTTTTCACCCGCCATAGTGATTTCGACGCGATACAAACCGGGTGAAACGCCTCGCGAACCGCGACCTTCACTCTCTTCCCCGCCCATTATCGCCATGCCGCTAGTGTTCGTTTTGCCTCGTGCGGGCTTGACGTTTTCGCCCAAAATTTTTTCGGGCACAAACCGCACGTCGGCTGCAGGCAATGGGCGCCCGTTTCGCATCACAGTGCATCTAACCGACAACCGCCCGATCCTCGCGTCCTTCCATGCTTGGATGCGCGCGGCAATTTCATCGGCGGTGATGGCTTGATCGCTATTCTTATCCATCGGACCCATAGCGGATCTCAAGGCGGGACATTTGTCCAACTCGTTGCCGCTGATCTTTCCATCGTGGTCCGTGTCATAGAGCACTATTGCCTCGGCTCCGGCCGATGATGCGTCGATCGATGGCGGTAGGATTCGCTTTGCCCCTTGTGAACAGCCGATGGCCGTTACCACGCTCAACACAAGGCAGATAGCCTCTTTGCGATAGTAAATCACGTCATCTCCTAACAAGGTAATGAGGTACTTCGTCAGAACAACCGTGGAATTCTGTATGATTGCGACGACTATTAGCAGTAGTTCTCGGATCATAGCTTGCTTCCTGAAGCGGAGTCGCCAGCAGCTTCAAGTGCTCTTTTCATCACAGTCTCGATTGCTATCGGTTCGCCGTTTTGGCGTTTACTCTCATCAGCCGCCTCCATGAAAGCGAGTATTTCCAACGTCTCTTCGGCGCTGACCGGCGGTTTGCCCGTCTTAAAAAACTTCGCAATTTCAACAAGCAACGGCCGATAGCCTTCGTAGCCACCAGTGGCCCCGCTGCTCTTGGTTCCTTCGATCTCGACACTAAAGCCTTCTTTCGCCACAAAGGTTCCTTTGCGGCCGTCCTTCCATATTCCGACGGCTTGATCCGGAGCAGAGCGAGTCACCGTTTCGGAGCCAGGTCCCATGACGGTAAACAGAGACTCAACGCCATGAATGCCGTACCAGAACAGGTCGGGATGATGGAGCTCAACCGTCATCGGGCTCGACGCGGTACAACTGCGGATCATACCAAACTCGGCCGAACCGTTGCGGATCGCTTGCAAACCAGAGCTGTATCGAAGCGACGACGCAGAAAAGCAAGGCACATTGTTTTCTTTTGCTAACCTGAAGATGGTAATGGCGTCGGCCAAAGATGCAGCCATAGGTTTGTCAATGAACAACGGTTTATCCGCTGCAATGACCAGTCGAGCTTGCGCGAGGTGCACCCGGCCATCAATGCTCTCTAAGAAAACAACGTCGACCTTCTTCAGTAATTCGTCGATGGAATCAACGATCTCGACACCCATCTTTTGAACGTCCTTGGTAAAACCTTCGATTCGGTCTTTGCTATCGGGAATGTCCTTGCTGCCGCCTGGAAAAGCGGCCGCCACCTTGATCCCGCCCAAATCATCGCCTGCTTGCGGATCGTTGAACGCCGACGTAAAAGCAGTGACGTGCGAGGTATCAAGTCCGATGATCCCCGCTCGCAAAGATTTGCCATTCTCAGCCGCTTGGCCGCTAAGCGTTGAACAATAGATTATCAACAAAGCGGCTGAGGCCCACACGATTAAACGACGCATTTGGTACTCCATCGCTCTCCCTATGAAAACAGTGTAATCGATATTAATGAACCAAAAATGATTTCGGCCATCGGGCAGTTGGCTGGGGAAATCCAGTCGCGTGCTCGAGTAAACGGGCCAGCAGCCATTGGTTTTCTGGCCGCTCACCTGCACTCTTATGGTTCAAACCGCTGACAATCAGGCATCCTTTGCCAACAGCGACTTCAAATAACAATGCTTGATCGACGACTTTTTCAAACGTTGGCAAAGCTCGAATAATTACATCAGGCTTGGCTGGCACCGCATCCAAGTTATATCTTCGGCTGCCCTCTATCAAATGTAACCAGCCATCGTCGCACCAGCCCTCAGGAGCTGTAGCTTGAGTTACGGGATGTTCGTAAACGAAGGTACCCGTGTGGTTCACCTGATTATTCGTCGTTCCTTTCCACCAACTCGTCCTGAATGAGATGATGCCTGAATCAAGGATCGGTTTCGCGTCGCCAAGAAGCACGACACAGGCGCCTCGGTCGAGTGCGTCGATAACTCGGCTGTCGAGAGCAGTGACTACATAAACCGCCTTAGTATCTAATTCACCTTCGTGGGGTATCGGGCTCATTTCCCGCGTTGGCATGGCTTTGAGCTGCGACGCTTCCACCATAATGGGAACGTCGTTTAGTTTCGGCGCGATCTTTGACGGATAAAGCCACGTCGACCAGTTGTTGCTGAACGATTGCCCTTTTGCGTCCAGCTTGGCGGAAATCTTCAATCGTACTGGCGCTTCTACTTCTGGCAGGTTTAGGGTGACGTTGGCAAGGTTTTTCAATTCACCTTGCCCGATCGATGAAGTCGATATTTGTTTTCTGGCAATCACCTGTTTGTCGTTGGCAACTTCCCAGGTCAATTCACCTTCAAGCGGTTCGACTGAAAAATTAGAGGCGAGCAGTTTTAAATCGAAATGCCCACGCCCGCGATACGTTCGATCCAAGCCCTCTTGAAGCAAAACGACATCGCTATTGAACTTCAGAATCTCATCCGTCGTAATTCCTTTCGGTTCAAAATAATGGTCGACGATTCCGTTGGCAGTAGTCCAGTAATCCTGCAGCAGCCACCATTGATAGCCGACAATGAACGGATTCAGCCGCATTCCTTCGGTGTTGAACTTATGGCACAGAACGTAAAGCCGCTCCGACTTCTCAGCCCAACGTTCGGCCTCCGCCAACAACCCCAATTCTTGTAGTCTCGCCTTGCCGGCAGTGAGCCAAAATGGTTTGAAATTGTGTTGAAATCGGTCGACTAAGCTCGGACGCGAAAAAGTGATGTAGTTACCTGCTTCGTGCGAGATCACCGGTTTCTTCGGCCGCGACATGGCAAATTTATCCGGATGATCCAGCGGATTAACATATTCGTTGAACGGAACCGTATAGAAGTCCAAGGTATCGCGATCGTTCTTCGGATCTAAGACCTCCACCGCAACTGAATCGGAATCGATGTAGAACCGATTGGGATCGTGTTCTCTCGCGATGTGCTGAAACTGCTGCCGTTGGGGATTCGGCTCATACAGCTCATTTCCGCGAGCCCAAGCCATGTTTGACGGATGATTCCGATAACGAATGATCGTTTTTTCCCATTCGCGTAGATAGGTGTTTAGCGGAGGCTGAGGATCCGCGACGGGCGGCGCAAAAGCCTGCCACGCATAACCAGTCGGCGGCAGATAGATACTATAACAAATGGGGAATTCGGCCGTGGCAATCATACCGACCTCGTCGCAGGCGTCATAAAACTCGGGCGGCATGATGGCGCTGTGATTACGGACGAAATTGAATCCGTAAGACTTGGCGAGTCGCAACCGTTTCGCGTACAGCTCTTTGTCCGACGGCATCGCCATTTGCTCGGGATAAATGTGGTCGTCGCCATAGCCTCGCAGCATGATCCGACGACCGTTAAGCAGAATGTACGGACCGACGATGGTAAACTGCCGCATCCCAAAGCGACTCTCGAGTGCGTCGATCACCTCGCCTTTACGGAGCAGGCTCAGCCTGGCCTTATAAAGAACCGGAGTATCGGGGCTCCACAATGCGGCGCCCGGTAGGTTTGCTTTCACGTTGACCTTTTGTCCCGGTTTCTTTTCGCTTTTGATATCAACTTCCGCCTCGGTCAAAAGCTTACCGTCTTGGTTGAATACCTCCAACTTGACGAGATCGGCTTGGTTGATATCGCCGCACAGCGTGGCGCTCGTTGTACAACTCGACTCAGAGACGATCGACTCCACGAAGAGATCACTCAGCCAGCAATCGTTGCGGCTCTCGAGTGAAATATGTCCCCAGATTCCGCCCCAGGCAATGTCCATGTAATCAGCTAGCGATGACGTGCCATAGATCGAATCAATATCCCATCGTTGCTTGGAATCAACCTGAATCGTGAGCGTTGCTGGTTTGCCAGGTTTGACGTGTTTTGTAATATCATAATCTTGGGTCGATAAGCATCCGATGTGTTCGCCAAGCAACTGACCATCAATCCAAACTTTTGCGTAGCGCTGCACTCCACCAATCGTGAGAAACACGCGACGGCCCGACCACTTGCTTGGAATGTCGATTTGCCGTTTGTACCAACCCTTTCCCACGTAATTGTGTTGGACCTTGCTAGTGGCGGTTCCGTAACCTTGGTTGTCCCACACGCCAGGAACGCGGATTTTGCCGTTAGCCTCCGGCGCGTAAGCTGGAAGTGGCATCTTGGGTAGTTTTGCGCTGGGCAGAAACCACTTCTCATATTCTCCGACGTTATCGAGGTCGGTGGCGAAATCCCAAGTCCCATCAAGACTCAACGATTCGCGGGTTTGCGCCAAAGCGGCCCGTGTTAGCAGGCCGAATAGCAGCAAAACTCGGAGTGCAATGAGGGACTCGGATCTCATTTGAAATTCCATCACGACGAGCAGTAAGACGCCTCAAAAATGACTGCGCGACCAAGCTGCGTAGACAGCGTCGCCTTATCGGTTCACTCCGGTCGAAGTAACGTCGCCGACATCAAGCCGACAACCACGTCATTGGCCAAGCACCTCACGGTCAACGAACGCAGTTCTCGCTTTGAATCCAGCGGCAAGTCCAATATTGTGGCCCGACCATTACCGAGGTCGATGCGCGGGGGATGTGGCCCCGGAATGCAAAAACCATCAGTCTCTAAATCGTAGTCTTTATCGATGGGCCACCAATTCGTCGGGTTATGAAGTGGCAGCCGCTCCGATGTTCCGTCCGCATACTCCACCACGATTTCGCCATTGTCTAGCTGCGACTGCATCGGATGAGTTGAGCCTGCCACAAGCAACCATACGTGTTTTGCGCGACCAGCTAGTGGAACTTTTACCTCGTGGGGAAAGTTGTCCCATTGGGAGGTGAAAACCACATTGGCACTGTCACCTGGACCGGGAGTGGCAAGCAGAATGCCTTGTTCACTCGAGAACCGTCCCGTATTACCAGCCGCCTTACGCAATGCCGAATCATCAATCTGTGGAGTATTGGCGCCGCCATAACACCAGTCACCAAATCCATTCAGCGGAATTTGCAGCGAACAATAAGGTGAACGGGGCGACTTGTATTCGTGGTTGAATATTTGCGAGACGCGATCGTTGAAGAGCTTTTTCAGATCGACACACTCGAAGGCAAATTTTTGACCTTTAT
>CAZIGP010000231.1:0-6860 GCA_964538425.1 uncultured Pirellulales bacterium
CCGGTTCCACTTCATGCGGATGGCCTGCAACAGTACATCCCTGAGAAATATAACGCCAAGACGCAGTTAGAGATCGCAATCCAACCGGGTAGTCGCGAAGTCACCAAAAATTTTGAATTGACCGATTGAGTTGCCTTATCTCGGCCACAACAAAGTCTCAACCATGCCAGAGCTAATACCCGAAAGGAACGACGCATTGAAACCACAGCTAACTTTGAGGATCGCCGGTATATGTGCGTTGGGTGTATGGTGCGCCGCGATGAATGCGGCGGCCACTGAGCTTGCTGGCGCGGGCGGCCAGACGTTGAAGGGACTCTTCCACAACGAAGACAACATGAATTTCTTCTGGTTTCATCCGATCCCCAAAGGCAAGGCGGGCGAGGCGATCGACCAGTATGTCGACGTTTTAGCAGACGCTGGCGTAAACGTGTTGTTTTGCAATATTAATTCTCGGCGGACCAATTATCGAAGCCGTGTGTGGGATTCATATTGGGACGGTTACGATCCTGCGGGTCCAGACGATCAGCCATTTCTCGCGGCGATGTCGCGCGGCGAAGCACAGACGTATCGCAAAGGCGTCGACAAGATGCTCGCCGTACATAATGAAGGCGTCGATTATCCCGCCCGAGTAGTCGAGCGATGCCGGCATGACGGAATCTCACCGTGGATCAGCCTCCGGATGAACGACTGCCACTACAATGACAATTTATCCCACCCATTTCATGGAAAGTTTTGGCGAGAGCATCCAGACTTATGCAGGAAGAATTGCCCTGGCTATTTTGCGAATTGCCTGGATTACGCGCATCCAGAAGTTCGCGACTATTTCAAGGCATTGGTATTGGAAACGCTGGATCGCTACGACGTCGATGGATTGGAACTGGACTTCATGCGCGAGTGCTATCTATTCAGCGCGGGACAAGAATTGAAAGGCGCCGCGATTCTGACGAATTGGATGCGCGGCATCCGAAAGTTGGTGGACGATGCCGCAACTAGACGAGGACATCCCGTTTACCTCGGAGTCCGCGTGCCTTCGCGGCCCGAGGTTGCTCTAGCTCTTGGCCTAGAAGTTGTTAAGTGGGCCGAAGAAGAACTGGTCGATTTAATCGATGTCACGCCGCGGTGGGCGACCATTGAATTTGACATGCCAATTCAGGAGTGGCGAAAGAGATTGGCAAAATCAAAGGTGGCGTTGGCGGGTGGCCTGGAAATTAATTATCGACCTTATCCAGACGCACCAAAGTCAATGGCTTCGCCTGAATTGGCCGTTGGCGCCGCGGCTTTGGTTCTTGCTCAAGGTGCGGATGCGGTTTACTTGTTCAATTATTTTCAAGACACCTCATGGCCATTGTCAGACTATCAGAAAACGCTCAAAACCATGGGCTCCCTTGATTCCTTGCTCAAGCAACGACGATCAGTTGGTATTACATACCGTGATGTTACAGCGCCGACAGAGAAGTACCTGGCGCCGTTGCCGGTAACTGGCAAGCAGATTGTACTTCCCTTGAAACTTGGGCCCGTATCCGAAAACGCTTCGTCTTGTGAGCTGCTGCTGGGGTTGGTGGCTTCATCAAGTCCCGTCCCTGTGGTTTCGGTCAACGGTAAGCCGTGCGGCGTCCTGAGAGAAACTGCGAAAGACGGAAGTCGTTTGATTTCGTTCCATGTTCCCACGGCAGCGATCATGAATACCGAGGTTCAGAAAATCAAAGTCGCCAGCAATGACGAAAAAGCGTTGACGGTCCAGAGAGTTGAAATGTCTCTTAATGAATCTGTTCATTAGGAATGGATTGGCACGTGCGGAACAGAAAAGAAGCGAGAAGTGTAAATGGGGATTTATGTTGCCAGCGTGTTGTTGGCAGTCCTCGCAAAAAGAAGCGTGAACGTGTAATAAACGAAAGTGAGGTTGTGTTATGAGTTATCGAATCGTCAGCATCATTACTATGACAATCGCGGTGGTCTCGGCGGCCAGCCAGGCCTTCGCCGTGATCACCCAGACGAAGAACTCGTCCGATTTCGAGGCCAAGTGGGAAATGGATTTTGCTCCATCGGACATCGCGCATTACGACTTCGACAACAACAGTATCTCAGATTGGGAAGAGAACGGTGGACTTCAGTTCCAAACTTTTGATGGTCAAGTTCAGGTAGGGAGCGGCATGTTTATGAATAGCACGGCTGGCGGCAATTTTTGGCCAAATGCAGTCAATTACAACTCCGGTTACACCGTGGAGTTTCGGCTCAAGGTATTGGTCGATAATGGTAGGTTTCCCTGGATTTCGCCCCCTCCCGGTATTGGGAGCAAGCCTTCTCCGGAATTATGGATCAATGGAAGCAGCACGCAATGGGGAACAACAACACTGTCCAGCACCAGCAATACAGACGATTACCATATTTTCCGCATTGCTCAAGAGCCGGGTGCGGCGACATTCAGTGTGTGGCGGGACGGCGTTCTTTTGAACGGTGCAGATCTCGGCGCCGTGTATTTCGACACATCACCTTATGCTTATTTTGGGCCTGGTGTTTCAGGGACGGGCGTCGGTCCGCTTTCGTTGGATTATGTCCGCTACACCGCTGGAGCATATGCTCCAGTACCCGAACCTTCATCAACTTTATTGATATTTTCAGGGATTGCCATTGGGCTGATCGGTCGGTGGCGTAGAGAGGCCTTTTTGAATTCTTGAGAGTCGGTTGACAAAAGGTCCTTTCGCAAGACCGGAGGAGAGGCAATTTTACTCTCAGCAGGAGATAAGAAACGCAACGTATTCAAGTAAGCAGGCCCAGGTTTGGTCGACTCTGGGGGGCCATGGTTGGCGCTGTCATGGTGACAGCGTCGCCATGGTCAGATGCGCTGAGGTTCCCTCGCTAAACCGCAGCAAATGTTCCATATAGGTATCAAGCATAGACAAAGAAGGGAAGAGAGAGAATGAACAGACAATGCGTGACCCGCAAATGGTTGATATCAAGTTTGCGTTTGGCCCTGATCGCTGCCATGTGGTTTGGTTTGCAGAAGGCAGCTACGGCCGAGATTAAGTTGAAGCCGAGTCTTCACATTGATTTGACTCAGACCTATCCACAACACAATCTAACCGCGTCACAGTTTGGTTGGGGAACGCCGATTTTTTATAACACTCCGGATAATCAGAATCTTGTCCTGATCTTTGGCACCATGGCGCTGGCAAGTAATAATCAAGGCGCCACGTGGCAAAATTGGGCTCCATTCTCAGCTTGGCCCCACACAACTTATCAGGATGTCGTGCGTCAAGGAAACAATCTCTGGGCGTTTACCCAACTCAATGCTCCTACTTACGGAACTGCTCTCTGGCGCTCGACAGACCTGGGACTGAATTGGACTGGCGGTGATCGCCTGACTAACGACACGGATAAATGGTCGGCGACAAACCAAAAAGTCATCATGCTCGATTCCAGTCCCCATGCTGGCCGGTTGGTTGTGCCCGTCGAGCTAGCTCTTGGCACTCCAGGCACCGGACCCGATCTGGTTGGAACCATATACAGCGATAATGGAGGGCAGTCCTGGACTCGAAGCCCCTTGATCGGTCCTCCACCTGGCGTGCCTACCCAGCCCGACGGTGTTGCCGAACCATCGGTAGTGGAATTGCCCGATGGCAGACTGTCGATGATCATTCGGGCTCGCGGCGGATATCTTGCTCAGTCGTTTTCTAACGACGGCGGTGCAACTTGGGGTGCAGCCACTCAGACAGAATTGGTCTCGCCCCTTTCGCCACCGAGCGCCAAACAAATCCCAGGCACTGATGCGCAAGTTGTTGTTTGGAACTATGCCACACCGGGTACGTCCACAAACTGGAATGATGAGTCGAACATCTGGAGGCCTCGCTCACCACTCGCCTACAGCATCAGTGAAGACGGCGCTGAAAGTTGGAGTACGCCGACGACCATCGCTTCAGGCACTGCTGCCTATCCTTCGGTATATTTTTTCCAGAATAAAATGTTCGTTACTTATTGGGAGGATCCATCTTCCAATGCCCTGTGGGGTTCTCCAGACACACACCCACATCTGATGCTGGTCGCATACGATGTGGTTCCCGAACCATCGAGCTTAATGCTTGCTAGCACGCTTGGGTTGCTGATCGTCGTCCAAGGGCTGCGAAGGCTGCAGGCAATTCGTGCCTCAGCCCGTCAAGCAGATTGCTTGTGACCGTGTAGTGGCTGGTTAGCAAGTTTGTCAAATAGGATTCATTTTAGTAAGACGTTAATTTCTCGTACTATCTGAAAAATCAAGATGGCGACTATCGATAGAGTCAGTTCAACGACCGATGTGCAACTGGAACACTGGCAATATCCAGTGTCACCGGTTATCGCTAACGACCTGGTCGGATTACTCCGCACAGAATGGACGCGGACAGATTACAATTGGCTAGAGGCCATGTACGGCGACTACGGCGACGACTTGACCATTATCTCGGTCGTCGCCCGACATCACGGTCGTGCGGTAGCTACCGCGACCGTATTGTATTCGCGACGAAACCCGGAAGTGAGTTTGCTGGGAAATGTCGTGACGCGCCGAGATTTTCGGGGCCACGGCATCGGGGGACATGTGATCAAAACTGCCGTTGACCTAGCTAAACAAGCCGGCTGCCGCGCGTGCTTCTTGGGAACGCAAGCGAGTGAGGACAACGTTTATCGCCGCCACGGTTTTGAGTGGCATCGCGGAGTCGTGATGCGACACAGTTTTGATGAACTGAATCCGTTCCTGGATCCATTCGAGGACGAATACTTCCGGCCCGGCCAGCCGACTACGATTCGGTCGGCTCATTGGGGCGATTTGCCAGGCGTCACACTGCTGACAATTCAGCCACTGCAAACTTTCCTGCTAGACTATTCGCGTGGTTTGCTCTCTGGTCAATGTGAAGGATTGGAACGGTGCGTTTCCAACTTTCCGCTGTTGATGGAGGACTTGCGAACTCGTGGCGGCACAATGGTGGTGCTGACGGAGCCGCAGATTCATCGCGTCTTCGGCTTCGGCACAGTCACGTTGGGCGCTGGCGCCGGGCGAAGACACACCGCGACAATTGATCTGGCAGTACACGATCATTACCTTAGCCAGGCTCCGACCATGATCCAATGGTTACTCGGATATTGTCGCGATCGGGAAATTCAGCATGTCTATGCCTTTGCGGCGACAGTTGATACATCGAAGGTTTCTTGTCTCAGTGAAGCGGGATTCTCGTCGAACACCAAGCTCCGATCTGCCTTCGTCGTCAATGGTCAATCAAGCGATGTAGTCTTGATGGAGCAAGAACTTGCAAAATCCTCTAATTTAAATGGGTCGACGGACACAGGGCTATTTGTGGATGAATCACAGTTGGCTGTCCATTCCAGCCACGGACAAGGTCATATACACACGGGTTTCCCTATTCGGGAATGACTATGACGAAAACAGCCGACGTAGTTATCATCGGTGCTGGGGTGCATGGCGCTTCGACTGCGTGGCACTTAGCGCGCGCAGGTGCAGGCAAGATACTAGTGCTCGACAAACAAGGGATCGCCTGCGGCCCTACCGCCAAATCCGGTGCCATGGTTCGGCCAATATTTAGCCAGGCAGTGTACATTCAACTGGTGTCCGAATCATTGGCGATGTTTGAAAACTGGGCTGATGTAGTCGGTGGCGATGCTGGATGGGTAGGTCGCGGCTTTTTGCGGATTACACCCACGTTTGATGAGGCCGATATTGGCGGTGATTTACAACTGATGCGGCAGCTCGGCGTCGCCTACGAAATCATCGCACCCGACCAACTCCCCCAAATTGCACCACATGGAACCTACGAGGAGCACGAGCGCGGCCTGGGGATTCCCCGAGCTGGATATGCTGACCCCGTCAACACCACACACGCTTTGGTGGATGCTGCTAAACGCGAGGGAGTTGAACTGCAGCTCGGCGTGAAGGTAACGGGGGTTCATTGCAGTAGCGGTCGCATCGAAGCGGTCGAGACGTCCGCCGGCTTGATTTACACACAGACCGTGTTGAATTGTGCCGGCCCCTGGTCACCACATCTCGCCGCAATGTTAGGTATTACGCTACCCATTGAAACGCACCGCACTCCGACCTGCATGTTTCGACGTCCTCCAATCATGAACCCCGGTGGTCCAATTCTCTCAGATGGCACACAACGTATCTACTTGCGCGAGGTAGGTGGCACATTCCTTCGTGCAGCTCATTTCGGTTGGACGCCGGATCCCGTCGACCCCGATGAATACGACGAGACGATTCGGCCCGGGCAACTCTGCGATATCCGCACGGCGATACAAGCACGTTACCAGGTTTTCCAACACGGCGTCTTCGCCGGCGGATTCTCGGCCGTTTACGATATGACGCCCGATGGTCACCCCATTATCGGTCGCGTCGGCGAAATCGAGGGCTTTTGGTGCAACTGCGGTTGGAGCGGCAACGGCTTCGCCAGTGCACCAGCGATAGGGCGGCACTTGGCAGCACACATGCTTGGCTCCAAACCCGAGGTTGATTTAGACCTGTTTGCTTGGCCACGTCCGGCGCAGGTCAAAGCACGGCCCGACTACGCCTGGGTATTCCGTTGATGCTGCCCCTTCCGCACTCTTTTCCCTCACCGCCCATTGCCTACCGCCAGCCGCTTACTTCTTTCTGTTGACAAATAGTGTACATTTGATACAATTCCGCTGCTAGCCTTTGCGCTGGTGCGGCAAGCTTTGCTCCCATGCGGAGCCCAGCCGGTGTTATTTGGCAATTCAAAAGTATTCAGCGGCCAGCCATGAGTCCGTGACGATCGCTGCTGCGCAGTAGTTTTGCCTGATTCCTGCTCGGCTTAATCATCCAGCATCGAGTATCAAGCATCCAGAAACCAGCATCTAGCATC
>CAZIGP010000232.1:0-6842 GCA_964538425.1 uncultured Pirellulales bacterium
CGGTACGCTTACTTCATGCGACTCCTTCGATATTCCCAACATTACTTTGGACTGGTGCTGCGATCATCGGGCAGGCCCGACGGACGAAGAACTGCATCGCTACTGAGCTCAGCTAGCGGATGTTCAAGAGCGCACGGGCGTTTCCACCAAAAATCTTTTCGATGTCGTTGTCGGAGACATGGGAGAGATGGCACGCTTGATGCAAGGCAAGGAGTGACTCCATGCCGACGCGATGCGGTCGTAAACCTGGCGATTTCTCCCAGGCGACGTTGTCGTGATAGAGCCAGAGGAAATTGTCTCCGATGCTTACACATCGACCGAGAATTTCGCTGATGGGAAAATCGGTACCAAACATGAGACGGTTTGGTCCGAACTTTTGTAGAATCACCTGCAGCGGGTCTGCTTCACAGATCGCCGAGGTGTCGAAAAATACATTGTCGAGGCCGCGCAATGAATTGATTCCTTCGACTGTATGTCTTCCGCAGAAACCGCGCGCGGCATGTGCCAATATCAACCGCGCATGAGGGAATTGCAGGCAGTGTTTACGAATATATTGCTGGTTGAGCGGATCGGCCAATGCCCTCGATCGCACCATGTGCAACATAATCACGAGTTCGCGCTGATTGGCAATTTCCCAAATCCATGCGGGTAGGAACTCACCGATCTCGGCTTCATCTGTTTGCTGCCGAGCCGCATAGACGTGATACACTTTGAAACCAGACCAACCATTCTGGCTGACCGCATCTTCCACGGCTGCGGGCTGGTCGTCCATGCCGATCAGCATTAGCCCACGCGAATTCGGCCGTTGGATCAATTCGTCGTGCAAAAACCGATTGGCCGCAGATCTGTCGATTCCTGCTTTGGGGAATGGAAAGAACAATCCATCTGTTGGGCATAAGTCGCCCATCCAGCTTTGGAGCGCCTGACAGTACGACGTGAACCCTACGTTGCCCGCATTGTCTTCGAGGTTCTGCGGCAATGATTTATTTGCGTCTATTCCGCGATAGAGATGCGCATGAACGTCGAACGAATTTTGCGGCACGAATTTCCGCAATCCAGAAACGTCAAAAAGTTCGCGATCATATGGCATGGATTATTCTCTTGGCAGGCGAATGCCGGGCTTAGGAAAGTGGCATCCCTTAGTCGTTGCTGGCAATTAGTCGATCACGATCACTTGCTTTAGGACTGAAGTCGGCGGTGGCCTTTCGAACCACTGCACTACCGCAATCTCTCCGAAAATTCATTGCGGTTCGGATACGCGCCCATTTGATGACCGTCTGGTCTGTCGACGATCCCGAATAGTACACAACCACGACGTCGCCACTTGCCGTGACGGCCGCAGATGGTAAGCCGAGCGAAAAGGCAGTCATCTCGCTCCAAGCGTCTTGTAAACTGCTCTTCTCCCAATTTTGGTCTGCCAGTTGGGGATGCTCGATCAAGATTTCTGAAGCCTTAGGCCATGTTCGGCCACCGTCGCAACTCGACCGCATTTTGATTTGAGGCGCACCCTCGCGATCGACATACACCATTCCCAAACCGCCATCGGCCAGTGGTACGGGGGGCGCGGGCTGGCCCGCGAGTCCAGTATCCCACATCGTCGACCAGGTTCGTCCATGATCGACCGACTCGCAGGCATGAATGTTCCGATAGGTGGCATGTTTTCGATCAAACGTCCAAAACAAATCTAAAATCCGGCCACCGGGAAGGATGCCAGGGCGCTGGTCCCAAAAGAACAGCCGATTTTCGGGATCGCTGCTCACGATGGCATGCTCCTCCCATGTTTCTCCACCGCTTCGAGAAAACATGAGGACTGAAGCATGACGCCAAGCCGTCGGCTCGTAATACGATTTATTCAATTCGAACTGACAGGCGAGATCGCCGTTGGCCAAAGCAAGCACTGGACCAGTAATTGGAGTTGGGCAGTTGAAGGGAGTTGTGTTTAGAAGTTCAGGCTTGGTCCAAGTATTACCTTCATCATTAGACCAAGCTAAAAAAATACGTGTATCTAAGAGTCCTTCAGTATCTTCATTAAAAAACGGTAATGACGGATGTGAGCAATCGACCCAACAGAGTGTTGCCAGAACTCTTTTGCTGCTGAGGGCAGTGAATGCTACCGATCGAAAAACCCCGGGCCTGCCTTCGATTGATGGAGGAACAAATAGTTCCAGGGGCTTACTCCAAGTGCTTCCCTCATCGTCGGAGTAGGCCAAAAGTGCACGTTGGCCAACCACAGCCGCCTTGTGAGGTGCAGCGCGAAAACCACAAAGCCATCGCCCGCTGGGCAAAATGCACACTTGAGGAAACGTACAGCTTGGCAATGCTGTGCCTTGCTTATCGTCACCCACAATGCCTCTCGCAATAACCTGCACGGAAGTCCTCTCCTATGTGGATCGAAATCTATCGAGCGGCTGTCCATCTCAGCAGAAATTCGATTGATCGTTGATATCCGGAATTGATTGAATGGTTTTCGTCATCGGTAAGATTTAGCTCTACATAAGACGCATCGTGGCCGGCATTGGCCTGTGCCTTCTCGAGTGCCTGAAAGAAAGCCTGACACGACGTAGTGCTCACGCGTTCGTCAATTTTTCCGATTGCTAAATAAATGTGCCGGCCAACCATTGGTTTGACGAAGTTAGTGAGCTGGAGTTTGGCGATGTCCTCGCGGTCTCGAAGCTTGCGAAATTCGCCGAGTGCCCGCCAGTCGGTGACAGGCGCGAGGCCGGCTGCTACCCCGACTCGCTCGTCGGCTGCCAGCAGCCGCAACGCCACGTACCCACATCGCGAGGCACCTTCGGCGGCAATCCTACCGGGCGTCGCCCAACCGCGCTGGATACACTCGGTAATGACCGCCTGCGCGTCTTCGATACACACCTTGAACGGATCTACGCCGGCCAGAAACATTTCGCGAAAGCCGATAATGCCGTCGCCAAACCGGTCGATCCGCTCGCCGTGACACGGCAAGTCGAACGTTACTACGCGGTGTCCGTGTTCGAGAAAGGCGTTTGGCGTCTGAGAGTAGGGATAAGTAAACAAGGCATCTTTTCGGTTTCCGCCCATCGTCACCAGCAGCGCAGGATTTTTGGCCAATTTGTCCTTAGGCGGTGAAAGGATCGTCGCCACAAACTGCCGGTCGCCGGCCTTGATGGTGAGATCCTCGCGCTCATGTTTGGGCTGCTGCGTTTGCTCACCACACTGTGCATTCTTTATTAAGAACTCGGAATGCGCTACAGCAGCAAGCACCAAGTACAGAGATATCTTTGATCGAATCATCGTAATGGTTTTCTTTTATTGCCCGTTTAGCTGCGCAGGGCTCAGTTCATTCAAGAGCGGTTGGTTGCGGATGAACCGCTCGCAATTCTGGGTAAAAATGTCGTAGACGCGCTGGAGGAAATACGGACTGCTGCCAGAGCCGGCGACGTGCGGGGTGATAATGACATTGGGGAACCGACGGATCGGATGATCGGCGGGCAGTGGGTAGTACCAGTGCGTGTCGAGAGCTGCTCCGGCGATCGTTTCTTCGCGCAGCGCTTGCAAAAGTGCCTCTTCCTGGACTAATGGTCCGCGGGCCGGATTCAATAGGTAGGCGTGCCGGGGAAGTGCCTTCAGTTCGGCCTCTCCGACGATGCCTTCATTGGCTTTGGTCAAGGGCATGGCCAGGATCAAGAAATCCAGCCCCGAAAGAAATTCCATCTTTTGATTTGGCGTGAAGACTCGGTCGGGCAACGTGCCATCAGGATCGCCGGCGTCATCGACGGTGTACACGTTCTTTTGCGAAAGGGCGGCCTGAATTTTCATCACATGCACCTTCATGCCGAGCGCTTTGCAAAGGCGAGCAGTCTGACGGCCAATGCCGCCGTAACCCCATAGACCTACTGTCCGGCCGCGAATTTCATTTTGGAACTGCGGGGGCGAGACGAAGAGCCCTGCTTCCTGGTTGCGAATCATGCCTCGGAGGTCTCGAGCCAGGTTGACCATCATCGCCAAGTTCCACTCGGCGATGGGCGTATCGAAAACACCGCGACCGTTGCAGGCACGGACACCTTTGTTCACCAAGTCAAGTCCATATAGTTGACTGTAGCCGGCCGAGCAGACCTGGATGAACTCAATCGACTTCATTTCCGAAAAGTTCGTGGGTGGAAACGCGCAAAGTAAAATGTTCGCGTCGCCAATCAGCTCCTTAGACAAGGGCCGCTCTGTTTCCTCAACAAAGTCGGTGCGGTGGACTTGGAAATTCGGATTCGCTTGGAGTTTCTCTAAGCCGGCCGGATCAACCCATAAATCGAGGACAATTTTTTTCATGAGTTGTTTTGCCTTACATGTACTCCGATTTTCCGGGCACAGCATTCCACTCGCCGGAGCCGCGAATAAATGGATACTTTTCTTTGATCTTTTCTGTTAGCCGCACCCCCAAGCCCGGAACCTCGGGCGGCAGGACATAGCCGTCTTTAAAGTGGAAGCCGTCGGCCCAGATTTCTGTATGGAGCGGGCCGGCGAGGGGAGCAAGTTCTAAGATCGCCATGTTGGGCGTTGCAAAAGCGGCGTGGATATTTTCCATCGTTCCGACTCCGGAACTCCAGGCGTGTGTGGCCACTCGTTTATTTTGCAGCGCAAACATTCGAGCCACATCTAGAAAGGCCCCGATGCCAATGTACGAGGCGTCGGGCTGGGCGATGTCGAAGCCGCCGACCTTCGCGTATTGCCAGAACTCTTCGCGCGTCGAGAGATTTTCGCCACCGGCCACGGGAATCGCTGTACTGCGGCAAAGTTCCGCATAGCCTTCGACGTTGCTGTAATGGAGGGGTTCTTCGAAGAAGAAGATGTCGTATGGCTCCAGCGCCTTCAAGACGGCCTTGGCAATGCCGGTGTCCCAGCCGGTGATGCGCTCATCATCCACGTTGCTCATATGGCCGTCGAGGCAGATGGTGAAATCTGCGCCAGTATGGCGGCGGATGGTTTGAAGCTTGTCGGCCTCCATGTCTGCCCACGCTTGAGGTGTGCGACCGGTGAAGACATTGTTGTTCGATGCATCAGACCAACCTGCACCGAACTTTGCAGCGCGGAAGCCGGCAGCGCGATAACGGTCGATCTTCGCGTTCAGTTCAGACCAGGGGTAATTGCTGACCGAACCGGTAGCGTACGCCAAGAGTTTATCGTGCCGTTGGCCGCCCAGCAGTTGATGCACCGGCAGCTTGTCCATTTTTCCTCGAAGATCCCACAGCGCGCCCTCGATCCCCGCCAGTACGTTGACCCCTGCGCCGGACCGAGCCCAAAAATAGCCGCAGTGATGCATTCGGTCCCAGAGCCGCAGCGGCTGGATGTCGTTATCTTTCACGCCTACTAAGATGGGTTTAAAAAAATCGACGATCTCCGGCACGATTTCCGGGGCATGATAACCGGTGTAAGTTTCTCCGATGCCTACTAGCTCGGTGTCGGTGTGAATTTCGATGAACGCTGCCGAGCGACACTTACGAAACTTTAGTATCGAAGGATCGTTGGTCAAAGGTCCAGTCAGTAGGACTGTCTTAACGTCGGTAATTTTCACGGGTTCTTTCGTGCTCTCGAAAAAGCTTGATCAAATCTTAAGTTTGACGAACCGGATGCCAGTTCCATCGGGTTGGATGCACCAAAGGGTGACCAGCACAGTATCGTCTGGCAGGATCGTCACTGAAGGTTCACCGAAGGCAAAATCGGTCCAACTGGTGCTCTTGCCAGAGGTTTCGTGCTGTGTAGCGGTTGCTGCGCGCCAAACAATTTCATTGGCCAGAACATTGAACTTTTCTCCGGTCGGTTTTGCTAACGCTAGATAAACTCCCGGCTTCCCATGCCGGCGTTGGTTGTACGCGAACAGAACCTTACCATTCGGTAAAGGCGCCAAACTGGCCGACTGGCCCAGAATGGGTGTGGCATACGTTGGCGACCATGTCTTGCCTTGATCGTCTGAAAGAGAATAGGCGTTAGGATAATCGTCCCCGTCACCACGATGAAGGTGCCAACAGGTGGTCAAGAGCCGACCGTCGGAGAGTTCGGTCGTCCACGCCTCGGCCACATAGGAGTTAGCTTCAGTAACGCGGATTGCCGAGGCTTGGCTCCAGTTTTTTCCTTCATCGTCGCTACTCATCACAACGACGTGCTGAAGATCGACCTTGAGTGCTGCGTCAAACGTGTTGTGAGGAGCGTAGGGGGCAAGCCAACGGCCGGTGCGAGTGACACACATGGGCGCCGGCGTCTCGGCCGCACCGGGCAGCGGTATTTGAAACGGCTGTGGGGGAAGCCACGTACGACCGTCATCGTTGGATCTCGACCAGATCAGTTCGTTTTGCAAAATGCCCAGCGTTTCCTGGCACCAGAACGGTTCGCCCGGCTGGGTTCGCCCGGTGCGGTCGCCAAACAGGAACAGATCACCCTCTGCCGATCGGCTGATTGAACAAGTGAACGACCAGAGATTGGTCAGGTGCGGCCAGATTGGACCTTGGAATTGCCAGCTTACTCCTGCGTCTGACGAACGGGCCAAGCATGGCACCGAGTCGTTTGTATCGAGGCCCAAACGGAGCATAAAAGTGCAGAGGATTTCCCCCGTTTGCGTTACCACGGCGCGAGACGTTGCTGCCACCGACTGCGGAACCTCCGGCGCACAGCAATGCACAAAACCTTCACTGAGCACTTGAAAAGTCATGCTTCTATACTCCCTGGGCATCGGCGAGTAATTTTCGCCAGTGGGCTATTTTTTTCTGAACGTCTAACCGTACCGTTTCTGTGATCACGTTAATATGTTGGTCATGAGCAATTGCCTCGAATTCATTGATCATTTCCTCGTACTTGCCTTTGGGATCATAGAGAGTGTA
>CAZIGP010000233.1:0-2341 GCA_964538425.1 uncultured Pirellulales bacterium
CGTCGGCTGGTGGGGGCTCGTCGGATAGCGATTGACGGAATGCAGCCAATGAGGTGAGTTTGCGTGTGTCTTGTTCGACTTCTTTTTCGATGAGGGCGAGGCAAGTGGATAAACCGGTGAAGAGATAGATGAACTGCACCCGGGACGGAAGAATGGAAAGTGAGCAAATCGATTCTTGCTCCCTATTGCTTACTGCCTACCGACTTCACCTGAGGTGAGATAGCGAGGATGCACATGGCTATGCGTTAGGATAGCAAGCGCGCACGAGGAGCGACTTGCGAACATGCTCATTCAGAAGCCTCTGCCGCAAGGGTTCGTGTTTGAAACGACAGCAAACGATAGTGCACAGCATTTGCTGCAGCGCGCGGAAGTTCGGCCGATCATCTCATCGGCGATTTCATCTACGTAGCGATGCCAGCCGGCAGGTTACTCTTTTCCTGCGAGCGGCTCTTTCTTTTCAGTGATGACCGGGCACTGCGGCGCCATTTCGGCGTTCAGGGCGGTGAAGTCTTTCCACTGTTCAGGCAAGTTGTCTTCGTGGAAGATTGCTTCGACGGGGCATTCCGGGACGCAGGCTTCGCAGTCGATGCACTCGTCGGGATGGATGTAGAGAATCTTTTCCCCTTCGTAAAAACATTCGACGGGGCACACTACAACGCAGTCGGTGTATTTGCATGCGAAGCATGGTTCAGCAACGACGTGTGTCATTTCAGGTTTGCTCCTTTCAAAGCAATCGACGTCTGCCCAACAAACAACAAGTCAGACAGTCGTGGGATAAGATTCTTAAATCATCGGCGCGGTTCTTGTCAGACCAAAAATGAATCTGACGAGTACTTTGCGCGAATCATACGTAATGGCTCTGTAAAGTGTCAACCCGCCAGAATAAGTCGACTTTGCCGACAGGGCAAATCGCATCGTTTTAGCCCAAAACTCGAAGCCGGCGGCTCCCTTTTCTGTGCTGATATTGAGAGTATGTATCAAGAGTATCTCCGAGAAAGAAATTGGCAAGTTTTTCCCTACGATATCGCTGCAATGCGCCACGGCCGAGGGCTGTTTCTCGACGGCTTTCGCCTTGCTTCGGCTTGTCGGGCTACGTACAATCGAAGCATGTAGGGTCCGTTGTGTGCAAAGCATTGCAGAGGGCCATCTAACGAGTGGAAGCACACAGGATTTCCGATTCCTGCCGGCATGAAGCAGCGGCGCGGGTGTGCGACTGTTTCAAAACCAAACTTGTCGCTTGACCGGCGCGGGAATCGCCCGAACCGGTGGGGTTTTAGCTTTCCGAGCAGGGTGACTTACCGTGGCATTATCGGAAATTGATCGCAATCTTCTGGCCCGCTGTCTCGACCGCAAACCGCGGGCATGGGAAGACTTCGTCGATCGCTTCATGGGGCTGGTGATGCACGTCGTGGATCATTCGGCCGAAAGCCGGTCGATGCGGCTTACGTCGGTTGACCGGGAGGACATTGCCAGCGAAGTGTTTTTGGCAATTGTGGCCGACGACTTGGCCGTGCTGCGACGCTTCCGTGGCGAATCGAGCTTGGCGACGTATCTGACCGTCATTACGCGCCGCGTGGTCGTGCAGCAGCTTTTACGCCGTCATCAGGTGGCGTATGCGATAGATGGCGTCGAGATGTCGCAAACCATCGTTTCTTCTGCGGCAGGCAACGGCACGGTCGATCGATCGATTGAAGATCGTGACGAAATCGCAAGGTTGCTCGAAGAGCTTGAAGGAACCGAAGCTGCGATTGTGCGTATGCACCATCTGGAAGGCAAAAGTTATCGCGAGATTAGCGACGCCGTTGGAATGCCGGAAAACAGCATCGGTCCAACACTTTCGCGAGCGCGAGACAAGATGCGCCGCACGAATGTCAAATAGAGATGGCGCAACTAGAGATTGAGTATCAAAAGAAAAAGCTTGATTACTCAAGATTTTTTTCGAGCGCTAAGAAGCGAATTTCGTATTGATGCTGTGTGGCAAGCTGTTTACGCTATGTGCCATGCCGCTGTCCCGCTCTTCTCAAAATTCATTCGATCTATCGAAATGCCCCGAAATGGTGGCGACGTGCGCCTGTTTCAATTTTCGCAAAGCATCGCGTAGTGTCACCCAGTTATATGATCAAACGTTAGCGCCGATCGGACTTCGTTCAACGCAGCTTGTGATTTTGGTTGCCTCGCAAGTACTTGGCGCATGTGGCATGGTTCGGCTGGCTCGTGAATTGGTGATGGATCGTTCGACGATCACTCGCAATTTGCAGCCGCTAGTCTCGCAGGGATTTTTACAAGTGACCGGTAAGATTGGCCGTGGTGGCAAGAAAGTAGAAATCACTGAAGCCGGGCA
>CAZIGP010000233.1:2351-3742 GCA_964538425.1 uncultured Pirellulales bacterium
GCAACAGAAGAGTGCCGCAGCTGTGCCCTACTGGGAAACGGCGCAATCTCAGTTGCTAACAACGTTAGGCCAAGATCGCTGGGATCGTGTGATGGGTGATTTGCATGCCGTGGTGAGCAGCGATCGTGCCGGTCTGTAAAAATCTTTTCGACCCAGCAAGCAAGTTTTATCGGACAGGTGTTGTTGCGCCACGCGGATAAGTTGCCGAGGGATAAACCAGGCCACTGGGCGATTGCAGCGGTTGTCCTGATGGCGCGAGAGGAGCAGTGTTCAAAGGAGCCGCGCCGACTGGTTGAGTTGGTACTGTTATCGGCGGTGCAATGGGCGGGGCGGAAGTTGGCGGTGCATTGGGATCGGTAAATCGGATGTTGGGATCGGCCAGATCGACGATTGGATAGCCCTCGGGCTGTGGAACGGTCCAGAGTGCGGTGTTCTCTGGCGGAATTCGATTGATCATCCAATCGGTCACTTCCAGAGTGAACGCCATCTTCGCGGTGGGCCAGCGAATTTCGATCGATCGTGGCAAGGCCGCGCCTGTCGCGGGATCGTGTTGATACCGGCTGGTGAGGGACGAGGCCACGAGCATGCCTAGTGGATCGTAGATGTGCTGTTCGAGCACCATTCCATTCCAGGCATCGACGATGGTGATTTTCTTCAAATCGCCGAGTGTGCTGGGTTGTCGACTGGCGATTTCAAGGCGATTGGCGCCGACAAGCTGCGGCGGGGCGAGGACAAGAGTTGGATCGATATGCGGCAAACCGATGGCTTCGAGCAGCCGTTCTGGTTCGATGGGCATGATTTGGCGAGCGTTTGACGCAGCGAACTGATCGTGCCGGCAAACGAAGACCGCGGGAGGTTCGTTTTGCTTAATCCAAACCCAAAACAGCTCGTCGTTGCTGCCCATGTCGAGTTGCGGGCCAAACGCGGAGGCTTGCACGCGCAACCGGCGAGGAGCCTGCAAGGCGATATTCGCTTTGACGGCCGGAATGCCGGCGGTTTTAAGGGTGGCTTGGGTCGATTGGGCCGAAAGGATGCGCGCCGTGTTGCCGTTTACTTTCTCGGCGATTTGTTCCAGCGTGGCGGATTCGGGCAGGGTGCGCGGCTCGGTATAGTGCCGCACATATTGCCGGCAATTTGCGCCGCTTGCTGCGAACAGCAACAGTAGTGCGATCAGAGTTTTCAATGAGCCTTTGGCATCCATGCGGGTTTTCTCAAATTTTTTCTTTCTGCAGCCAATCGAACGTTCTTACGAATTCCGCTACTGTGCACTCACCTTTCATGATGCGAACAATAAGCGGGCTAATTCGTCTTGGATTTCTTTAATTCGTTGTTCGCCTGGCATTGCTACTGGCACTTGATATTCTGTTTCGCGGCGGGGGCAGTACAACGTA
>CAZIGP010000233.1:3752-6822 GCA_964538425.1 uncultured Pirellulales bacterium
TTAGTGTTTCTGGTTGCGTTTGGTCGTGCTCGGTTTCTTCCAACCGGCAAACGCGGCGGCGGATGAGGAGCAGAGCCAAGACGTATCGCATATCGGCGTGAGCTGGATCGCCCGCAAGTTGTTCGAGTAAATCGAGCATGACGTCGTTTGGCGCCCAGTGCAGCCGCTGGCCTTCGCGAGCTGGTAGGTGGGATTTCCACCAGCCTACGTTTCCTTCCGGCGGTCCTTGCCACGCTTCGGCTGAATAGTCTCGCCGCACCAAGTTTGCTCCCTCGGCTGAGAGCGTTGAATAAAACGCTTCGCCGGGTTGTAATTCACGTCCCGTGACTGCGCAATGCCGAGTACAACGAACGTGGTCGTATTCCATGTGACCGGCCTGGGCTGTAGACGGCGTACGATTGGCAGTGGCTGACGATGAATCCATAAAGCCGCGGATGGGTTCCGCGGTGAAAGTGCGATAAGAGTATTATTGCGTTGGGACCCTGGAAGAGCGCAAAATCGCCCGTATGGAGCCGCGGATAGTACGCAATTTAGGCTAGACACTCAAGATTCGATTTATAGAGGGTTTTTGTCGTGCTAGCATAGTTTTATGACCAAGCCACACTCAAAAACTTCTGCATCCTGCTTTTCGGGTTCTGTCGCGGAATTCGATGCGTTGTTTATGGCCCGCGCGCTGGAGCTGGCGGCGCGCGGCCAAGGACACGTGGAACCGAACCCGATGGTGGGTTGTGTGCTTGTGCGGGATGGCAGCGTGGTGGGCGAAGGTTGGCATCGCAAATTTGGCGGACCGCATGCTGAAGTGGAAGCATTAAGTGTTGCGGGACCAGCAGCCAAAGGCGCGACGGCTTATGTAACCTTGGAGCCGTGTTGTCATCATGGCAAAACGCCTCCTTGCACGGATGCACTGATTGCCGCCGGAGTGGTTCGCGTGGTGTGTGCTCAACAAGACCCGTTTGCCGCGGTGAGCGGACAAGGTGTGGCAACGCTTGAAGTTGCAGGCATCGTCGTGGAAATCGGCCTCATGGAATCGGAAGCTCGTCGACTTAATGCACCGTATTTGAAACTTATCAAGACGGGTCGGCCGTGGGTGATTGCCAAATGGGCAATGTCGCTTGATGGTAAAATTGCTACGCAAACAGGGGATAGTCAGTGGATCTCTGGCGAAGCGTCACGTGCGATTGTGCATGAATTGCGCGGCCGAATGGATGGCATTGTGGTCGGTCGTGGCACGGCTGAGCGAGATGACCCTTTGCTGACGGCACGACCCGCGGGGCCGCGCGTGGCGGCGCGAATTGTGGTCGATAGTCGTGCATCGCTTTTGCCGACGAGCCAATTGGTTCGCACGATTCCGGCAGCGCCGCTATGGGTGGCTGTAGCCGAGGATGCGCCGCCAGAAAATGTTTCGCGGCTGCAAACAGCCGGTTGTGAAGTGGTTCGATGCAATCGCGACAGCGGGACAAAATATATCGCTATCGATGATTTGCTTGCCCAAATTGGCCGACGCCGCCTGACCAATGTGCTGGTGGAAGGAGGCAGCGAGCTGCTGGGCTCTCTTTTTGATGCGGATGCCATCGACGAAGTGCATGTGTTTATTGCACCCAAACTCATCGGCGGACGGCAGGCAATTTCGCCTGTTGCGGGCCAAGGAATTGAGAAAATTGCGACAGCTTTACAGCTTGCTGAACTTGAGGTTCGCCATGTGGGGGAAGATATTTATCTGCATGGGCGAGTGAATCGAGCGAAGTGAGCAAAGAGACGACACAAAGAATAAAACTTATTTTGCTTCGATGCTTCGCTCGAACTGCTGCTGCGGAACGACCACCCCGCAACTCACCAAATATTCGACGGCTTCTTCCACGCTCATATTCACATCCAAAACTTCGCTACGTGGAATGAGCATGGTGTAGCCGGTGATGGGAAAGGGGCTTGTGGGAACCATGATTGCCAGCATGGGTTCGCCGGCGGCACGTTGCACGTCGGCAATTCCTTCGCTCGTGACAAAAGCTAACGACCAAATGCCGCGGCTGGGATATTCGACCGCTACGACTCGGGTGAAATCCAGCTCGCGGTCGCTAAATATGTAGTCTGTAACTTGCTTGGTCGAACTATAGACGCTGCGCACGATAGGCAAGCGGCCGATGCCTTGCTCGAACCAACTCCAAAAGACTCGGCCTAATCCGGCGGCGAATAGGTTGCCTAATAGATACATCAGCCCAATAAATACCACGATGAAGATGGGCACGATGATCCATGGACGTAAATAGGTGAGTTCGACCCACTGGCGATAAACTTGCTCGGCGCTGGAGGGCGGCCGGCTGGCACTGAGTTCCACCTTACGATAGACGTCGAGAGGAATGTACTCGCCGCTGCTTAGCCGCTTATAGGATTTTCCCTTGGATTCTACGACCGTCGGATCGGCAGCCGACGGTTCTGCACCGGGCAAATCTGCATGAATCTCGGCGACCGACGAGGCAATTAAGTTGCGAGCGCCAACAGCGATTGGATCAAGAACATAGTAGTCGAGCGTGCGAATGATCCACAGCAGAATAACGATCGTTAACAACGGCGGTGCAATGACCGCCAAACCGCGCAGGACAGCCGTGCGAAAAGCGCGCAGTCCACTTGAGATTGCCCCTGAGGGTTGATTGACGAGCTGCGGCCTTGGAGGGCTTTGGGCAAGTTCGGTGTTGGTTGAGTCGTTATTCGGCATGGCGAGGTTATCGTGGGTTAACCTGCATTTTTTACGCCGAGAGAGCTTACCACAAATTCAAACGAATTTCGTGCCTAACACACAATTAAGCTGTTCGTTGTTCTTTTAATCCACATTCTTCGCACATCATTTCACGGATTTTGAACTTTTGGATTTTACCAGTCACCGTTTGCGGAAAGTTATCGACGAATTTAACATAGCGGGGCACTTTATAGTGCGCTAATTTACCGCGGCAGAAGTTGCGAATTTCGTCTTCAGAAGGGTTTGTCTTGGGCTTCAGCTTAATCCAGGCGCACAGTTCTTCTCCATATTTTTGATCGGGCACCCCTACCACAGCGGCTTGCTCAATGGCTGGGTGCG
>CAZIGP010000234.1:0-3288 GCA_964538425.1 uncultured Pirellulales bacterium
GTCAGCTGCCGTTCGCGCCGCAGTTCCAGGAGCAGGGTGAGCACCTGGGCCTGGACCGACACGTCCAGAGCGCTGACCGGCTCGTCGGAGAGGATGAACTCCGGTCCATTGACGAGCGCGGTGTCCAGCTCTTCGCGTATCAAGTGAACCGTTGGCCGGTCCATGAAATTCAGGGCAGAGGCAACGCATTCCTCGAGTGCCTCAACCCGCTGCCTGGCGGGAAGCCCATCAAATCGCCGCGGATCATGGATTGCCGATTCCAATGCTCTGTTGCTCACCCGATTTTACACATCCCGATCTGAGCTTTCGGCAAAAACAGATCGAGTGTGAAAAACGCTGGATCGACATGACGGCTGCTCTGGGTGGAAAATATTGTCGAGTGCTGAGCGGACAGCGTCGTCCGGAAATCACGCGTACCGCTGGCTTAGAATATGCCAAACAGTGCATTGAAGCTTGCTTGCCGCATGCTGCTGCATCCGGTGTCACCCTCATCCTAGAAAATCATTACAAGGACAATTATTGGGAATTTCCGGAGTTTGCTCAACAGACAGACGTATTTTGCGAATTGGTAGACAGCATTCATTCCCCCTTTTTTGGTGTCAACTACGATCCCAGCAATACTTATTTGGCCGGCGAGGATCCTCTTGAGTTATTGGATCGTGTCAAACATCGCGTGGTAACGATGCATGCCAGTGATCGTTACCTGATCGAAGGCTCTCTCGATGACCTGCGAAATGAAGAGAATGCCGTGGGGTACGCGCACCGGCTGAAGCATGGGACGATCGGGCGGGGGCTGAACGACTACGATGCAATCTTTAGTCGGCTCGCCAAGGAAGGCTTTGACAGTTGGATCAGCATTGAAGACGGCGTTGATGGTATTGATCAGCTTCGAGAAAGCGTTGCATTCTTGCGAGCGAAAATTGCAATGCATTGGCCAGGCAACGAGAAAAGTTAGTCCTTAGAGGACAGTACATCGACCGAAGGACGGTCAAACTATATTGATCCCAATAGCCTAAAAACAGCGATGAGACAAAAACCTTTACTAACTGTCGCTATTGAGTTTACTACTCTGCTTCTCTTTTAGTTGTTTGCAACTAGCCTGCCTTCCTAATCCTCTTCTTCAACGATGCAACTGCTAATTTCAAACTGCAGGGTTATTGCTTCTCGCTTGTTCCAGAGCAACCTGTAGATTCGGCACCGGAAAGGTGCAAATAATCCATCACTTTTGGCTTATCTAGTGGTGTTAGTTCGTAAAGCACAAGCGAGCCTAGTTCTTTTCGGAAGAGATGCAGCTCCGAACTACCGCACGGCAACGCGGGGTGGATATCAGCATCGGCACGGTCGACAAACACCATTACCGGAGAGCCATTGACGCGGGCTAGCATTGTCGTTGTATAAGCAGAGATGCCGCCGCAGTATGTAAGCCCTTCCATCTTGCTGCCCGTTGGCAAAGCAGCAAGCAACAGTCCTTGGCCTTGGCGTTTTTGGAAAGTGGATGCGAATTCTTGATCGTCTTTGCAAATCCAAGTAGGACGAAAGCCTTCGGCAACACACGTCTCGTAAATCGATGCTAGTGGCTTAACAGGATTGTAGTCGGGTTGTGGTTGTTGATTTGCAAAGAATTTCCAAACCAACATTCCCCAGACCAAAGAAGCAGCTGTGGCCGCGAGAATGAGCGTTGCTTTGCGACGCGGCTTTCGAGTTTTCGTTGGATGAACGTCCGCTGTTTGACGCAATTTTGAAAGTGTCTGCACCGGCGAGGATGGAGCAAATGATTTTCGCAACGATTTATCAATTAACTTTTGTAACTCAATTTCTGATTGTAAATCGGCACTAGTTTCAATCGCGCGCAACATGACCTCACGCTCTTGGCCTTGCAATTGGTCGTCCAAGTACGCTTCCAGCCTGTCGATGTCAGAGTTTTTGCGCGAATCAGTCATCCTTGCTCCTGATTTTTAAGGCCATTGAGGGAAGATGATTGATGATGTTTTAGTCGTCGTCGCATCGATTGCTTGGCACGATGAACATGGCTCATCGCCGTTCCTTCAGGAATCTGCAATGTTTGAGAAATCTCGCCATAACTGAGCTGCTGCACGACTCGGAGTAGCAGGCAAGCTCTTGCCTCATCGCTAATCTCGTGGAGAGCCAATAGAACTTCGTCATCGAAATCTCCGTGGTCTTCATTCAAGCGGCCGCTCTCGGAAATCGCAGCAAACCCGCTTTTCGCACTGACCGCAACAGAGGCAACGGCTCGATCGATCATGGCAGGATCGGTTGCAATGTTCGTGCGACGGACGGATTTTCGAAGGTAATTTAACGCCGTTAGCCGAACGATTTGCGATATCCATGCAGTGAAGCTTGTTCCAGCTTTAAATTCAGCACGCTTGGCAAAAGCAATGAGCGACGATTCTTGAACGATGTCGTCCGCCTCCACACGATCCCCGGTGATCGCTGCTGCAATCAACCAGCAGTGCTGATAGGATTCGGCAAAAAGTGATTGAAATGACTCAGCGTCAAGCACTGGAAATCGCCTAACCGTTAACCGTCGATCGGTTGAAATTTGGACGCAAACTTACTTCCGCACGACACAATTCTAGACCGCTCAGGCGATTCGATTGAGGCACAGGCAATAAAGTATCTCAGCAGAGCTAACAACTAATGTCGCCAGAATCGATTGGCATTGCAAAAAGTGCTTAAAATGCCCCCGATGAGTCTCCGCTAGCACGCGTCGCCATCGCTTTGTAAACCGCATAATCGATTGTGGCCGGCAGAAAAACCACGTGCCCGTCTGCGAATACAAAATTTACGCCATCGCCATGCAAGCTGTAAAATTGGTTGATTTCACTCACCAAGCTATTAGGGCCATTTCCTAAGCCTGCATGGCCTAAAACCATGGCCGAGCTCGGTTTCAAACGCGACACAGCAATCTTCTTTGCATAGCTGTCGGGGAACATTGACGCGCCCGTCACCGCACCTACCCAAGTAGCGTCTCCTAATCGATAGGCCCTTTCCCCGGCAGTAATTGTCTTGGAAGTGCCGTCGGTAATATCGGAAAGGCAAATTCGACTATTGCGAAAGAACACGCCGTCACCCGGCCATGCTTGATCGGTACTGCCATACATGCCAACGTACGCACAGAACGCGACGCGGCAAATTAAGCTCATCGGATTGCCCGCTGCATCACGCGATTCGACGGACCAGGTTGGACGACTAATTTCGTTCGCTGGACATAGCAAAACAGGAATCAACTGCAAACGAGCCACGTTTACAGTACTTTCGATGGGCTGT
>CAZIGP010000234.1:3298-6818 GCA_964538425.1 uncultured Pirellulales bacterium
CAATCCAACCCCAACCAGGGCCTATTTCAACTCCCGCACTGGAAACATCCGAAATGTATCCCGAAGGAAATGATTTGTGGTGGGTCTGGTAGTTCAATAAAGCAATACCGACTTGTTTCAAGTTGCCGGCACATTGCATCCGACGAGCCGAATCTCGCACGCTTTGAACCGCGGGCAATAGCAATGCAATCAAAACGCCAATCACCGTAATGACCACGAGAAGCTCTACAATGGTGAATCCTCGGCGTAGAAATGGCCGGGAACGAAGCTTATGAGCTATGCAAACCATAGTTGAAGTTCTATGTCAGACGAGCAGTGGTAACGACGCAGCCCGAATAGCGCAATTATTTTCTCAACCGATCAATGTAAATCATGATACATCTCCCCCACAGTAAAGCCAAACATTGAAGATTAAATACCGGTGTTTTTGAAAAACGGTAAAGATTTTGAGCAAAAATCCATTATTTATCTCAATCTGCAAGAAAACGGCCCCTTCACAACATTTGATAAGGCTTTCGCAATACCGCTAATCAAACATGGGCTCGCCAATTTCGAAAAATATGCAAGAAATGACACCGCTGGCGACATCTGCAGTTGTCGCCGTCGGTCTGCCCAAAGTCGATGACGCTGAGCTTACCCAGCGCAAGGGAAGAGCTCGGCCACACACAAAGACAGGCATCGCTGAACTTCTATGAGCAGCGCCGACGGCGATATCTATGTATCGTCGGCTTCTATAAATACCAAGTACTTTCTTCGGGCCAACCAGCAAAGCAACGCCCGCTACTAAAGCCACCAAGGTCGATCAGACTCGCTCCTGGTAATCGTATTATCAGGAGGCCCAGCGGGTCTGGTCGACCTGTTTTGGCCGTGCCAGAAGTTAATCAAGACACTAGCTGTATCTTATGGCGCCGTAATTGCCCCGTAAGTTTCCGGTCGACGATCGCGATAAAACTGCCAGGTATTTCGCACCTCGCGGGTCAGATCAAAATCAAGATCGGCCACAACAATTTCATCTTTATCACGACATGCTTCAGCGATAATCTGACCGCGTGGATTACAGAAGTAGCTTTGGCCGTAGAATTCTCCAATCCGCCATGGCTCTTCCCAACCGGGGCGATTAATCGCGCCCACCCAATAACCGTTGGCCGCTGCATGAGCAGGTTGCTCGAGCTTCCAAAGGTATTCCGATAAACCCGCAACTGTGGCCGATGGATTAAAAACAATCTCGGCGCCATTCAACCCCAAACATCGCGCCCCTTCAGGAAAGTGGCGATCGTAGCAAATGTAAATTCCTACTTTGCCAACGCGAGTATCAAACACGGGATACCCCAGATTGCCGGGACGAAAATAAAACTTCTCCCAAAAGCCAGGATTCACTTGCGGAATATGAATTTTGCGAAACTTGCCAAGATAAGTGCCATCTGCATCGATAACAGACGCAGTGTTGTAATACACACCCGACATCTCTTCTTCATAGATTGGTACGACCAACACAATCTTGTGTTTTTTGGCAAGCTCACACATTAACTTGGTTGTGGGCCCTTCGGGAATTCGTTCTGTTAAGTCGTACCACTTTGTTTGTTGCTCGGCACAAAAGTAAGGTCCATAGAACAGCTCCTGGAGACAAACAACTTGCGCCCCACGATCGGCAGCCGTGGCGATCATGGCCACATGCTTATCGATCATCGATTGTTTAATTTTCGAGGGCAAGCTTGTGGCAGGCTCGGAAAGTGTGGCTTGAATCAAACCGCCACGAACAATGCGTGTCATATTTAGCTTCTCCAAAATTTAATCAGCCCACCTTTTAAGAGTGCCAGAAATGGCTTAGTGCCAATCCTCTTCACCCTTGAGAGTCAAGCACCATGCAAGTTCATACTTTTGCTTGTGCGCCGTTGCGGCCTACAAGCAACCAGCAGGCAACCTGGCCAATCTCGAAAGCGTTAATATAGCCAAGAATCGTGCTTCAACCAAACGCTCCTGTTCTGTGCTTTTTCTAAAAATGATTCTTTACAGCCAACCTCTCGCTGGGTGAGAAATCCAGATTGAGGTACAATAGAAAGGAATAGTTATTTAATTCAACACGTATGGCCGCTATGCAATTCGAACAACTCGGCCCTTATAAAATTGGCAAGCGCATTGGTCGTGGCGGCATGGGAGCCGTATTCGAGGGCATAAACCTTGAAACGGGAGAAGCAGCAGCCATCAAAGTGCTTAATCCACACTTGGCTGACGACGCAGGTTTCCGTGAGCGATTTGAAATTGAGATCGAAACCCTGAAGAAGCTTCGTCACCCGAACATCGTCCGTATGTATGGCTACGGTGAGCAAGAAGGCTATCTCTATTACGCCATGGAGCTTGTAAAAGGCCGTAGTGTTGAAGAAGAAATTCATGGCGGTAAAAAATTCACTTGGCAAGAAGTCGTCCATCACGGCATTAATCTTTGCAAAGCGTTACGGCACGCCCACGATAACGGCGTGGTTCATCGAGACATCAAACCCGCAAATATTTTGATTGCCTCCGATGGCGAAGTGAAACTGACCGATTTCGTCATTGCTCGGTTATTTGGCAATACCCGGCTGACAATGGAAGGCGGCTTGGTCGGCACTGCCGAATATATGTCGCCTGAACAAGCTGGCGGCGATCGAGTAACTCCCCAAAGCGACTTATACAGTTTAGGCGGGGTGATGTTTACGATGCTCGCAGGTCGGCCGCCTTTTCGCACCAGTTCGCTCGGCGAAATGCTGCATAAGCAACGTTTTGAAGAGCCTCCTCCTGTATCGAGATTTGCTGCCGAAGTGCCTGTAGAATTGCAAGACTTTATCTCGATGCTGCTCGCGAAAGATCCAAAAGCCCGTGGCTCGAACGCCTTGATTTTAAGTCGCCAATTGGCAGCGATGGAACACGGCCTTTCGATGGTGCGCAATCGTCCAGCGCAAACCGAAAAGCCTGACTCCCAAAATAAGCCCAAATCAATTCACACCGTAACCGACCGATCGGAAGACGATGCGAAGGCGCGAACCAGGTTGGCCGAAACACATGCCTCATTTGCCCCTATCGATCCTAATAGCCCGACAATGGATGCTCCATCAGCATCTGTTGCGTCAATGTCATCGAAGCCGTCGACGGTAAAACCTTTACCCCCAAAAGCTTCACAAGTACAGTCTGCAGGGCCTCTTGCCGCGGTGACTCGCAAAACAGGGTTGGCCGCTGAAAACGACGACGAGGACTTGCAATTACAAGAACCAGCTCGGGCCACATTGGCGGAAAGTCGTTTCGTTACCGTCGAAGAAGACCAACGACGGCGTGAAGAACTGGAACGCGAAACAGCTTCTCATGTCTCAGCAGTCGTCCAAATTGGGCTCTTAGCAGCCAGCTTACTTTGTATCGTTGCACTGCTCTGGTTTTTTACTCGCCCTCCTTCGGCCACCAAATTGTTTGGGCAAATCGAAGCCGCGGCAATGAAAAATGATCCCGATGCTTTATTGGCTGTAGAAGGTCAAGTTGAAAAATTTCTAACGCG
>CAZIGP010000235.1:0-6803 GCA_964538425.1 uncultured Pirellulales bacterium
AGGATGTTTGAGCCGACAATACATTTGCTTCGATCGCTCAATAGGAAGGCTATTAATTCCCCAATTTCTGCGGGAATAATCGGGCGGCCAATGGGAATGTTGGAATATAGGTATTCTTCACATGCCTGAGGCGTTGGGGCAGCAGCTTTTACGTCTTCCCAGATTTTTGTCGCGACGAGGCCGGGTGATACTGCGTTGATACGAATTTCTTGAGAGGCCAATTCAATCGCCATGCTTTTTGTAAGTCCCACCATTCCCCACTTGGCAGCATCGTACGTAAGAGAACCTGGCAGTGCAGCATGCGTATGAACGCTTGCAACGTTTACAATGCTTCCGCCGGCAGGTTGCTGCTTAATCATTTGGTTGCATGCTAACTGTGTCAACACAAATGCAGAACGTAAATTGATATCCAGCACATATTGCCACTCTTCAACACTTGTTTCTAAGGCAGGTTTGATACAGTTCACGCCGGCATTATTTACCAAACCATCAATTCGGCCAAAATGATTAATGGCACTATCCATTAGTTTTTGAAGAGCTTGAATCTGACTTACATCACAAGCTACGGCTAAAGCTGCTTCGCCCAAGGATTTTGCAACTTCGCCTACGGCATCTCCACGAATATCAGCGAGAACTACCTTTGCACCTTCACGTACACATACTTCAGCAGCACCTTGCCCTATTCCCCCGCCAGCGCCAGTGATTACCACTACCTTATTTTTCAAAAGCATAAATTACTCCCAAGATTTATGACTGTCTTGCGCTCAAGCTCCATTCCCAGAAAAAGGGGCGGGGCGATCTGCAAAATGCTTTTCACGGTTTTCACCCCGCACAAGCACTGCTGCCCATTTTGTGCCCAAAGAATTTTCATCGACTTGTTTCACAAATGTCGGCAAATAAATCATTGCCAAACCACAGCGCCGCCTGGAAGAACGATTGGGCCTACTCCCATGAATCGTTAGACCATGATGTAAGGAAATTTCGCCTGCCTTGAGTTCCACATCAACTATATCTTTTAGTTCGTTATCTTTGACATCGACTTCTTGATTAATGCTTAACAAGTTTGCCGACGGATCGGAAGATTTACCATGACTACGAATTCCATTCAGATGAGTTCCACGGATTACCTGCAGGCAACCATTTTCAACATCACTATCGTCGATTGCATACCAGGCCGACACCGCCAACTTAGGCTCTAAGCCCCAGTAGGTAACATCTTGGTGCCAGGCAACGAAAGCTTCAGAGGGCCCATACTTGCAAAAAAAATGGCTCCCCATTAACAAAAGATTGGGTCCTAATAAAGCTTCAACATGTTCTAAAACAATGGGATGGGTGGCGAGTTCCCATACGAAAGGAACGGTGAAATGAAGATCAAATAAGCCACGCTGGCATTTTTCTCGTCCCTCTTTGGCTTCGACTTCGTCGAACTTCGCGCGGTAACCAATGACATCTTCTTCATCTGCAATGCGAATGCCCGCACAGTATCCGAGCTTATCGAATTCACAAAACTTGGTATCGCTGAAAATTGTACTCATATTTTTAGGTTTATTTTTCTTTGGTTGATTCTGGTAAAAATAAAGCAACAAATGCGGCTAGTATAAAAAGAAAGCTCGTCGATAAGAGTGCTTGACGATAATCTCCCACGTGTGAAAACAAGCCAAAGAAAATTGTTCCAGCAGCAGCAGCAATCCGACCTACATTAAAACAAAATCCTGCGCCTGTAGTTCGTAAAAGCGTGGGATATAAAGGAGGCAAGTACATGCTAAAAGGTGCAAACACGCCTTGAGATAAGCCCACCAAGCCTAAGCAATAAAACAAACTTTGGTGACTGCGAGGAACTAAGTAGGTGAATGCCATGGATGCAAAATATGCCAAGCTCATGAGCACAATCGTTCTACGATAGCCAAACTTTCGACTAAGTGCGGCTGCTAAAAAGTTCCCTAGGATAGACATCACCATGACCATTGTCATGGCTTGGCTAACGAATTGGCTGCGTGCCGCTTCAGTCCAATCAATCAAGTCGGGAAGATTGCGTAGTTGCTGCGCGCTCCAGAACATAAAAGCCCAATGTCCTGTAAGTGAAAGGGCGCATACTGATACCGCTAGAATTGTTGTCTTTCTTATCGTTCCCTGAAATAAATCGAGAATGCCTGGATTGTGGCTACGATTACAGCCTTTCGCGAGATGCCATTCTTTAGGTTCGGGCACGGCGCGTCGAATCCACAAAACTAAAAAAGCAGGAAGTATTCCCACCAAAAACACGGTTCGCGGTGGAAATGCCGCGAGTACAAAGACGGCGAAATTCGCCATGATGACGCCTAAGTTGACGCCAGACTGTAAAATTGCCGCTAGCCAAGGTCGCCAAGCGACAGGCCAAGTTTCAGCAAGCAAGGCAGCGCCCACAGCCCACTCTCCCCCGATGCCTAGTGCTGCCAAAAAGCGAAAGATCAGCAATTGCCACCAAGTTTGAGCGAAGTATCCGAGGCCTGTAAAAACTGCATAGGTTAATATTGTCAAAATCAAAGCACGACTACGACCGAGTCTGTCGCCAATTTGACCAAAGATAGTCCCACCGAGTGCCCATCCCAATAGAAACGCTGCTTGAATCCAAGCGCTGTATTGTCCAACTAAAGGGTTTTTGCTTTCCACCCCGAGCAGTTCCGCTACAAAAGGAGTTGCCACCAGCGTGTAGAGATGCAGGTCCAAGCCATCAAACATCCATCCCAACCATGCAGCAGCACCAGATTTCCATTGAGCGTTGGACAGGTCGCGCAATCGATAAGACGAATCGGTCGTAAGACCAGTAAGCTGGGAATCATTGGGCGATTCGTGAGCTTTCGTTGCTAACATGAATTCAGAATTGAATGTAGATTGCTTTTACCTACTAATTTTTACTTGAGCCGGATTAATCGCCTTATATTTACCTTTGTTAGCGGTAATGTTGAAAGCTTCGGGAACAGATTCCAGCCCGGACAACACATGCGTGATGGTGCGCTGTAAGTGAATTCGTCCAGACGCCACCAGCCGAACTGTATGTTCTAAATGCTCGGGAGTGCTTACGTCGGGAAAGACATAACGCAAACTACGTTCGCGAAGTATGTCTATATTAACCTCCAAGGGATGCCCGAACCAAGAAACACCCACAATTTTACCACCGGATCGGACAGCATCGATAGCCTGGATTAAAGTGCTACTGCCAGCCAACCCCTGCTGCACGCTGCCTCCCGCGCATTCAAAGACGACATCCGCACCAATTCCTTCAGTTAATTCTCGAATTGTAGCTAATACATCGCATTTGGTTGCATTTAAGGCGTAATCCACACCCATCTCTTCAGAAAGCTTACAAGCCTCTTCTCGCACATCCACGGTGATGATGAGCCCTGCTCCACTGGCACGTGCTATTTGCATGCATTCTAAGCCCATGCTGCCTTGGCCAAAAATAACCACGGTGTCCCCAATTTGCAGGTCGGCTGTTTCAACTGCTGCCACGCTATCACTTAGAGACTGGAGACAGGCCGCTTCGCTATCCGAAATTCGCTCATCCACTTTTACAAGGGCGATTTCCGGTAATAGCGCCAACTCCGAAAAACATCCAGGTAAATCAAAGCCAATCACAGGTCCACGGCGGCAAAGTGCGCTTCGCCCGGAATGGCAAAGACTGCAATTCAAACAAGGCAGCTTGGCTCGAGCAGCGACGCGGTCACCAGGGCGGTAACGGGTTACACCTGAACCTGTTTCAACAATGCGGGCGCAAAATTCGTGTCCAAATAGTTGCACAGGTGCTTCGTGTTCCAATCGTCTCTTAATTCGGTCATACGCGAGCGTGGGGATTCCGCATGCCAATTGCGCCTCGGTTACGCTGGGCTGCACGTAAAGCGGCTCTACTTTAACATGCATCGGAGGGCATTTTGGCTCGGGTATATCATCAAGTCGCAAATCATTAAATCCATAAAATCGCCATGCTTTCATAATAATGGTTCCAATTAACTTTCACACTTCACTAGAGTTGAGGATGATTCGGTTTTATTTAATTCATGTAATCTGTCACAACAGTTTTGAGACACAATAGTGCGAGTTGGCTGATCGCCGGCATACACCCAAATCATGGCCATCGGTTCATGACTTTCATTGATAAATCGATGAGGGAGTCCTGAGGGAACCAACGCAGTATCGCAATTCTTTAATACATATTTGCGTCCTGAAACCTGACATACAGCGTTACCACGGACAATAGTGATTGATTCATCGAAATGATGCGTGTGACAAGGCAAGCTTGCGCCTGGCTGAAATAAGCCAAACCCGCCACAAATTCCTGGACAATTGACGTGTCCGACAAACAAGTCACGAAATCGAGTCTCTTGAGCAAGTTCGTACTCTTTTGTGGTATCGAATCGCACTATTCTTTCTGGAGTATTCGTATCTGATTCAAGGCAATCTACGAATGACATCGGTGCGTTGACGTATTCGCGCGATGGCAGGTCGCTTGCAAACGCAGTAAACATTCGTAGCGGTGCGTCGGCACTTGCATTTCGAACTGAGTGAGGCATCAGCGGTGGCACATGTAGTGCATCGTATTGACGAAGTACGTAGCGTCGGCCCTCAACAACTACCTCTGATACTCCCGACAAAACGATCATTGCCTCTGAACAAGGATGCTTGTGATATGGCAATTCGACAGAAGGCTCAAATTCAGCTAACCCAGTGAACAGTTTTTCCGCACCACAAGCTCGACTGGCTAATGCCAGAAATGTGATTCCTGTAGCAAGATGCTCATAATTTCTCGTATTGTTCTCACAGATATATTCGGAACGTACCATCCAGCTACCCTATACTTTGATGAACTTCTGAAGTGTATGAGCTTCCGGTCCAACGAGGCCTTGATTAATTCCGGCTGTAAACGTCACCTCGCTGACATAGATATTCTCCTGTGAATCGACCCAAATATCGTGCGGTGCAAAGAAATCGCCAGGTGCACAAGGATTTGTGCCGCCGCCCCATCTAGCCAGCAACAAACCCTTATTTGAGAAAACGCTCACACGCCCTCCGCTTGCGTTAGGGCTTGGTGCGACGTTACCAGGAAACATTCCAGCCTGAAAACCTAACTCGGCGACAAATACTCTCTCTTGAGAATCGATAAATACTTCACACGGACGAGCCACATCTGTCCATTCATCAATGAAACTTCCTTCCGAAGTAAAGCGTTGAATTCGACTATTCTCTCGATCGGCAACGTATACTATTCCACTATCATCCACGGCAATTCCATGAGGCACGTGAAACTCCCCTGCTTCTCTTCCTGGCGAACCCCATGAAAATAGCAGTCGTCCAGCATCCGTAAACTTATGGATTCGTGCATTGCCGTATCCGTCGGCAACATACAGCTCTCCTGTCGGGGCAAGGGCTACATTGGTGGGAAAGTTGAAGGGAGGGCCTGCCCTGCGAATATTTCGATAGTCAACGCTGAATGCGCCCGTATCTGAAGGGCAGCCGCTCGTACCGATTGTTAGAAGCAAATTTCCATCGATATCAAACTTACGCACCGTATGATCCAAGTCATCAGTGCAGTACACCGAGTCATCAGGCCCGATGTGAATCCCGTGCGGTCTTGAAAATTGTCCTTCACCCCAAGAGTGCAAAAACTGACCATCTGGTGCAAATACCATTACGGGGTGATCAGAACGATTGAAGACAAAGACACAATCACGAGAATCTGTAGCAACTGCCGTTACTTCTCCTAAAGACCATCCTTCTGACAATTCATACCAATCGGCTCGAGCGATGTATGTAAATTGACCATGCCCTATTTGAGAATGCGACAAGTCATCGCGAACTATAGAAAAATTCATTCGCATTCCTTTCCTTAATGATCACTTTGTTTTATTTTTGACCAGACGGGCGGCTTTCCTCTCTGTTTAGTAGGAATGCGATAAAGGCATTTATCGATGGTTAGATATAACGTTGAATTATCATCGCCAACGCCAAATTCTAAGTTGCTAGGGATTCCTTGAAGTTGATCGAACGTACCCGTTTGATTTTCTGGACCCGTTGGTAAAAAAGCCAATTGATTTGCGTTTGAATCGATGACTTTGATTCCCGGCTTAAGGGGATTGCGGCACGCAACATAAATATGCCCTGCAGCATCTACTTCAATGCCATCGCAACCCACTTCGCTGCCAAAATCTATCAGAACCTTCTTGGAGCCATTGACCAGCCCGTTTTCGTCCAGAGGAAATGAATAGAGTCGCATTGCTCCCTGCTTACGCAGCGAATTATCCGATGAGGTTTGAGCACCATTATTATGGTCTCCGACATACAGAGTCTTTTCGTCAGGACTAAGCACAACTCCGTTCGGCATTTCAACATCATCCGTAATTCGAATTACGCTGCCATCGACTTCAATTCGATACACTGCACAAGAATCAAGCTCAACGGGCTCATCTCCCAAGTATCGAGGGTCTGTAAAGTAGATTCTTCCAGAACTGTCGACGCACAAATCATTGGGCGAATTTAACCGATGGCCCTTAAAACGATTTGCGATTACTTTGGGCTTAGTCGTTTTGACATCCCATTGTGTGATGCAGCGTCCGCCTCCTTCTGCGCCGTCACAAGCCAGTAACTGCCCATTTTTATTAAAAGCAAGACCATTTGCTTTGCTGCCAGAGATGGTGAATGCCGTTACTCGCTTTGTCGCAGGATTGTAACGATGAATTATTGTTTGATCGACCATTCCGAACGGCATGTCAGTGAAGTAAATGTTGCCGTCAGGAGCAGCGGCTGGACCTTCAGTTAATCCACTGTTTAGC
>CAZIGP010000236.1:0-6797 GCA_964538425.1 uncultured Pirellulales bacterium
TCGAACAGCATATCAGAAAGAGAATATCGGGCAGCAAAGCTTTCAAGTGGATCTTCGCCGGCCGACGCGATGGAGCGACGAAATTCGCGCTCGCTCCAATCAAACAGTCCACGGCGTCGCAAATCGTAAGCAATGCGGTAATGATCGTCAGCGTTGTTGCCCAGCAGTTTACAGGCAAGTTGAGCCAATTCTTCTGCTTCCTGATTTTTGTCTTGAATCAGTCGCGCCTGGGCAAGTGCGTAGAGCAATTCAGCACTCGATTTCATACGATGCTCAAATCGACGTGCTACTTCATCTACCATGTCGAAGGCACGTTGACTCACTAACCAATTGACTAGGCGTTTCAATGAGTCGAGATCGTCGGAGGCGCGATCGATAATATTACGTACTACTTGCTGAGCCTCGTTCGATAGCGATTGCCGATAGAGCATTTCGGCATGTTGTTGCTGCAAGCCTTGGGCAACTTCTAATTCTTTTTCAGTCGGCAAGCTATTGATGTTTGCCAATTCCTCCGCGACCAGTCGTTGCCAGTCCGTCAGCGCGGCTTCCGGATCTCGCTCGAATTTCGTGTAGGCCAACAGCCAACGAGCGCCGGGCCTTAAACTTCCCGCTAAGGCGCTCTCGATAATTTTTTGTCTTGCCTGTCGCCAATCTCGACCAGGTTTCTCGGTTTGTCCGAGAATTAACAAAGCGCCCTGTTTAGAAACAATCGGCGATTGTTCAAACCGAACCAATCGGCACAACGGTTCCAAACCAATCTCTTGCGGCAAACGCGCTAAGGATTCCAGCTTTTTGGTTCTTTGAACTTCATCGGCGAATTCATAATCTTGCAAGATATTTTTAACTCGCGGCGAATCGCCGTCGCGTACCCAATCGACGCGGATCAATTGCACCAGATAGCGGGCGCGCGAAGCGATTTCGATATCCCGATCATTTTCCACGGCCGCCAAGGCATCGAATGCTGCAGGCCCTAATCGGCGTAATTCTTCTTGTGCCTGCTGCCGAACTAAATACTGATCGCTCCCCAGGTCTTTGATAAGCGCCGTGATGCGAGAATTGACTTTATCCAAGTCCAAAGCTGCCGAGGGTGCCGGTGCAGGAGACATCGGTGCGGCACTTGAGTCGGCTATTACTAAACAAAGTGTTGAGCAGACGGCCGCAATCAACACATTACCAATCCAGTGTTGTTCCCAGCAGCAGTGTCGAAAAGTCATAAAGCCACCACGTTACCGTTCCGTTACTTCTATTGTATCAGCTTACTTGAACGAGGAAGTATTCAGCAAGCGAAATATCCGGTAGGGGTAATGGCAGTGCTTTCAGGCTGCAGGCGGTTCGATGCCGAAATCGCGGATCGTAAATAGGCTGGCAAACGGCAACCCGCGGGCTTTGAAAGCCGCCTCGCCTCCTTCCAAGCGATCGATAATTGCGGCCACGCCCACGACTTTTAGCCCAAATTCAAGAGCTCGATCAATAGCTAACAGCGAGGAACCGCCGGTGGTGACTACATCTTCGACAATGGCCACGGTGTCGCCCGGTTGCACAGGACCCTCAATGAATCGATTCGTGCCGTGCCCCTTCGATTCTTTGCGAACCATGACTCCTTTAAGCGGTAGGTTGCGCAGCCCAGCAATGGTGATAATGGCTGCAGTGATCGGATCGGCGCCAATCGACATGCCACCGACGGCTTTGGGCATCGGACCGAATTTCGGCAGTAGCTCCAAAATTCCCTCGCCGATCATTTTGGAACCGTGTGAATCGAGCGTCACCTGCTTGCCGTCAAGATAGTATTTCGCTTTTTTGCCTGACGCCAAAGTGAAGTCGCCGAACTTGAGGGCGTGCGTTTTGATTAATTCTAACAGTGCTTGACGATCGTACATGGTGAGATTTGAAATTTCAGATTCGAGATTCAAGCGAAAACCGCCGATGCCGCCATTCTAAAGATTTGACCGGCTGCATCAATTGCTTAATTACCTACAAAATCTTGCATCTCTAAAATCTGAGACGTCAGATCTAACCACCTTAAATCATCTGCGAATCGGTACCTGCGAACGATCTGAAAGAATATCGAATACGTCATTCAGATCGCGTTGGCCAATGTGCATCGTACCCGATTGAGGCACTGCGACGCCGTCTTGCAGACGCAAAAACAAATTGCCGCCGAGGCTGATGTACGGTTGACGTAACGAATTGCTAGGATGGTCGGCAGCAAATTTAGAGACCGGATAAGTTCCTTCGACTTGTGGCACATCGGTGGCCGATTGAACGGCGAATTGTCCCGCGTAAAGTCCTTCGACAAATAGTGCCAGTTGATTATGACTTCGATTTAATTGTGCATGAAAAGGCCCGCGGACAACTTTTAACTGTTCACCGACAACCAGTGAATTAGGGTTATCGATACCGTTGATTTTTGCCAAAAGCTGCCAAGGTACTTGTTGGCGCTCGGCGATTATTCCTAACGTTTCGCCTTGTTGCACCATATAGGCTTGTTGCAGCCAATGTTCGCGCGAATAGATCACCGTACCAGCTAATTGACTGAGTAAATCCTCCAGTTCCGATTTTCGTTCGAGAGGAACCGCCGGATGATCGTACCAAGTCGAAAGCTCACGAAGAGCATCGACGAGTTGGTTTTGCTGAATAGCAGATTGTGCCTTTCGCATCGCAGAATCGAATTCATGCCGCTGCCTGGCGAGTTCCGCGTCGGCGGGTTGGGTGGGCAGAGATAGTCCCGGATTAGTGTTCGGCGGAGTCATCCCAACACTACCGGCTGGATTTCCGCCGTAAGGACTGTTTTGCTGTGATTCGACCGGACTAATCAGCGCCGGCATCGTTGGTGGTGTAATCGCGGGCGAGGAGGGCGACGGAACTGGCTGCGAAGGTGCGGCCAATGAACTGCCGGCGCCAAAAGGTAGCGAGCTTTTGCCTGAATTAGCCTGCGGTGCTTCAACGGCAGCGGCCGGTGGAGTCGCCGTAACACCAGGATACGATGGCGTACCAAGACGCATGTCATTTGGTGGGGTAGACTGACCGGTCTCAATTTTCACCGGCTGATTCCACGCCGGTGCAACGTCGAGATTTGATTCCGATGGCGGGGCACGGTTCAAAGCGACATACACCGCATAGCCAATGCCACCAAGCACAACTAGCAACAAAATCGGTTTGAGCGATTCCACAATCGTCCTCCTTGACGATGCTCAAGCGCGAATACAAAAGTCGGCTTACCGCTTGGCAAGTCGATGGGCCGCGGGATATTACTGAAAGCGGTTGCGCTTTTCTATGCCAGTTACCACAATGCTAGCTGCTAAATTTGCTAGCTACGATTTAGCCGATCGCGATTAATCTCCGTATTTTTGCCGCAAGCGACTTGAAAGTCGTAGAACAAGCTGCACGCGTTCAAATTCGTTAAGCCAATCCTGCGTGACAGCATTCAGCAATTCCTGGCTAGGAGGTACGATGCCGCTTGGGCACGACGGACCGAGTTGTTCGAGGGCCATCTGTCGATACTTCGATAGCGTGCGATCTCCGTATAAACCAACAAACTTGTCGTCTTCGCTTAAAAAAACCAAGACAGGTACACGATTCCCTCCACAGATCGTCAATTCGGCTTGCAAGTCGGCATGAACATCGCGATCGAAATAGCGGACATCCAGCTTGGAAGAGGCTTCGGCGAATTTCTCGAAGATTGGGCATTGATTGATGCAATCGCCACACCAGGCGCCAGCTAGGCACAGTACTTTCATTTCTCTCGCAAAGCCGCTGAGCAGCTCGCGCTGGGCAGATGTCAGTTGCACCCGTTCTCCAACGGCATCCCAGCGGCGGCGATGCTCTTCGCTGCCATGCTTGGAAAGAAAATCACTGTATTTCAAACCGGCAGAAAATTTAGAGCCGAAATCAAGCATGGTGATCATCCCATAAAACGGAGAGTAAACGATCGCAAGAACTTGTCTTAATAGATTGCACCGGTGATGCCAGTTTTAGTAGTTCGGTCAGTAATTCGTAAGGCCAAACAGGGTGATAACAAGGGCCTTTTGCCAATTATCTCGTCGTATCACAGTGAAAGCCTCGGGGGGTAGCAGGTAGGCAGCCGCTCTTTATGTACTAGCAAAAAATAGGCATCCTAACCCCGGCAATAGGTCGCTTGCGGGGGAGCAGCATCTGCATATAATTTGGGCAGATTCTAATTTTCCCGCATTTCTAATTCAAAATGTCGTTTCCGAAACAGGCCGGGTGTTACTTGATGGCCGAATTTCGATAACGCGTCGAAAGCTGTTGTTATGCTCCGTTGGTTCAAAGATATTTGGGATGCCGTATTCACCGTTGCCCAAGGGATGTGGGTGACCTTGCGATACTGGATTAAAACCTACGAGCCTGAGCGTGGCACCTTCACGCACAAATACGAGTATCCGGAAAGGCCGGTACCGGTAGCGTCGCGATACCGAGGCTTCCATCGGTACGATCTTACCACCTGCATTGCCTGCGATCAGTGTGCAAAAGCCTGCCCCGTAGATTGCATATACATCGGAAAAGAGCGGGTTACGACGGGCAAAGGGTTCAAAATCACTGGTTTTACGATCGACTATTCCAAGTGCATGTTTTGCGCTTTATGTGTCGAACCTTGCCCGGTCGATTGTATTTTTATGGGGGCTTCCCACGATTTGAGCTGTTACAGCCGCGATGGGTGTATGGTTGATTTCTCCCGTCTGCCGGTAGATGTAGCCTGGGGGCGGGCAACCATCAACCCAACCGCGGTTGCCGAATCGAAGGTGATTGTCGAGCCGGTGCACGGTGGACCGAACCAATAACGGCTCAAATCAATAGCAGGGCTGAACCAATAAGTGCTTTGTAGTCTCGTAGTTGTAGGTAAGATAAAGCTAAACAACCAAGATCGATATTTTTAAAGTTTTGGCGTAAGTTTTGCATCATCTATGTAACCGACATCTGGGACCGGTCAAATTGACCTCTGAAGGACACAAGCATGAGTAGCACCCGCAACGCTGATCAAAAAAAATTTTTCACGATTGACGAAGCCAACGCCATGTTGCCGCTAGTGCGAGCAATCGTTAAGGATTTAACCGATCTTTCCCGCGATGTTTACGAGCGTCGTCAACGATTAACGCAACTTTTGTCAGGACGCGACACCAACAAAGACGACGTCTACAGCGAAGAATTGGCCCAGGTTGAAGAAGAGCTGGAAAAAGATGGTCAACGTTTGAGGGAGTACGTTGAGGAATTACAGCGGCTAGGCCTCGAACCCAAAAATGGCTTGGAAGGGTTAGTCGACTTTCCGACGCTTGTTGACGATCGGCCCGCTTATTTATGCTGGAAGCTTGGTGAACCTGAGGTGCTTTTCTGGCATGAGTTGGATGCTGGTTTTGCCGGTCGCCAATCATTAACCGCCGATGCAACTGTCGATGGAGATGGCCAAGGACTGCCGGGGCACGAAGTTGACGATTCCACCGGCCATTAAAAATCATCGCATTCTTGCGACAAATGGTTGCGGCCTATTAGCGAACTGTGCATTCATTGTTCTACTTCGCTAAACAAAGATGCGATGGTAGCGACCCAAGATTAGTCTTGGCGGGGAACATTTGATGATAAAGATCGTTTCCTGCGGTATCGAATACGCCCCGCAGATCTTGGCGATTTTCAACGAGGCCATTCTGCATACCCGAGCACTCTACGAATATCATCCGCGTACTCTGGAATCGATGACAGACTGGTTCGCCGAGAAAGCCGCCGGCAAATATCCGGTCCTTGGCGCTCTGAATGAAGAAGGCGAGCTGATGGGTTTTGCGACGTACGGTGTTTTCCGTTGGCGACCAGCTTATAAGTACACGGTGGAAGATTCGCTCTATGTCGATGCCCGCTTTCGTGGCCAAGGTGTAGGCAGTCGGTTAATGCAGGAATTGATCGAGGTAGCGAAGTCACAAGACTACCACGTAGTTGTCGGCGGTATCGATGCCACCAATGCACCTAGCATTGCTCTGCATAAAAAATTTGGCTTCCGTTTCTGCGGCCGAGTTGAACATGCCGGTTTTAAATTCGGCGGATGGATGGACTTGGATTTTTATCAACTCATTTTGCCCACGCCCGCACAGCCGGTGGATGGCTGATTGTGGATGCTTAAAGCCGGATACATGGCCGATTTTTGACAAATCCAAAGGGATTCGGCAGGTTTTTGGGCGTATTAAGTCGACGCTCGAAGAATCAGCATGGAATATTTCTGTTCGCCCTGGTCGTCCAATAGCCACTTCTTAAGCACAGAAACGCGATTTCACTAGGTTTTTAAGAGGAAACCGCAGCAATCCACTGTGCTATCGCCAAGCGGCACGTAACCTGCATTCCCTCTCTCTGGTCTTCGAAATGCAGGGGAGTAAGGCAGTTATGACAGCGAAGTTTCCTCATCGAATGTTCGTTTGGAAAATTGGCATCCTGTTGTTGCCTTTAATTGCTCCGGGAAGCTTGCGGGCGGACGACATCGATAAAAAATCTTTGGCAGAAGAAGCAAACTCTACGGAGCTCCGCGAAGAGGAACATCTTCATCCATCGGTGCCCAAGATCGCAGTATTTACCAAGGCGATTTCACAAACAGCGGATTCTTTTTTTAAAGTCGACAAAGCAAAACAATGGTATGGCCAAGCGATTGACCAGGAAGCGTGGAACAATGCCATTACCACATGGCATGGAAAATTGCTCGATTGGATGGCGCAGCATTCAATTGCCGAAACGATAAAACCAACAGTTGAAGTGGTTGGTGCGGTTGTAAATCCCCGCAGCATCAAAGTGCCATCGAATGTCAT
>CAZIGP010000237.1:0-3034 GCA_964538425.1 uncultured Pirellulales bacterium
GTTAATGCCGGTTCAGAGCATCCTCACCAAGCTCAAAACCCAGAACCCAAAGAAATGGGTGCCAAGTAATTGCCGTTAGCTTTTGACTCCTACTTATTTCTTCCTCCTGACTCCCGACTCCTGCATGTCCACTACTGCTACACCGAAAGCCGCTGCTTACTCTTTAGGAACTGGTCGCCGTAAAACTTCAGTGGCCCGCGTTCGAGTCAAAGATGGATCTGGCAATATTTTAATTAACGGTCGTTCGGTGGACGATTATTTCCCAACTGTTAAAGATCGTTTTCAAGTGCTTGATGCACTGAACCAAACCGGCAAGTTGAACGCAGTCGATGTTTCGATCACTGTTCATGGCGGTGGCCCCACCGGCCAAGCAGGAGCTTGCAAGCTCGGCATCGCTCGAGCACTAAAACTGCACGATGCTTCTCTGGACGAGCTATTACGGCATTCTGGCTTGCTCACCCGCGACGGACGTATGAAGGAACGTAAAAAGTACGGCCTTCGAGGTGCCCGCCGTGGAACACAGTTCTCAAAGCGTTAATTTGGGCTCAACGTTAATCGGTCTCAAAGTGTTAACGGCCGATTGAATACAAGAAATTAGGTTTTGCTGTATTGGTATATTGGTAAGCGTTCGATTCGCTACGGCAATTGCCGAAATTGCCATCTTTAGCTCGACATCGCATTCATAAACCGATTAATGACGTCGAGCTTGTCAGAGATGCGGTTTTGATCGGCCGCGGTTCCAAAGAAGTACGTTTCAAAGCACGTAGCCACGTCTTCATAAAGATTAGTCTTGCCATAATCTCGGGCAAACTCCGTGCCAGGGGTATAGTACCAACCCGGACCGCCTTGTACTTTACCGGCCGGCCTTGTAGAAGCTTGCACCCAACCGCTCAACCGTACGAATTCATCATAGAGTTGCGCATTACTAGGAGCAGGATAGATTTCGTCATCCCAGTTGTGTGCAATTTCATGGACAACAACACTAGCAGTCCAAGTGTTGGATACTTCGAACGTATTCTGGTAGATGTTGATTCTGCCATTTTGCGGGTTATCGGCAGCGGCAGAAGCATGCACACCTTGGCGCACAAAAGTGATCGGATTATTGCCACGCCACTTGAGTAACCGCGTGTTTCCAGTGCGGTAGTGCAACATATAAAGACCAACATCGATCTTTTCGATTTCCGATTGTGTCCAGGTGCGAACACCATTGGCAAAAATAATTTTTGCATCGCTCGAAGTATGATCATTGTAAACGTCGATCGATGTTACTAGCACGCGATCAGCATCGCTGCCCGCATAGATAGTATCCACATCGGTGCCGCCGTAGATGCCATCATTTCCGGTACCTCCGTAGATCAGGTCTTTGCCCCCACGTCCATAAATAATATCTGCGCCTCCTTGTCCTGATAGGCGATTATCTAAATCGTTGCCGCGTATGGTGTCATCTTTTGAGCTGCCATAAACGCGTTCAATGACCTTGTCGGCAAACTTAACGCTGAGTGTCGAGTGAACGGTTTGCCAATTGTTGAAGGAAAGATTTATGCGCACTGCCGAAGCAGCATCGCGAAAATCGAGCGTATCAATCCCTCCTTCATCGACGATTTCTTCCCGGCCGCTACTATAGAGATCATAGCTATCGTTGCCAAAATATCCGGCGAGGTAATCGTCGTGCTTGCCGCCCAATAAAATATCGTTGTTCTCGCCACCAAACAGCCTGTCCTCGCCATCCATCCCCCACAGCTCATCGTCGCCGGCATAACCGCTGATGATGTCGTCACCCGACATTCCGAGGATATAGTTTGCCAGCGAGTTGCCGCGCAAAATATCATCTTCATTCGTACCGTAAAGCCTCTCGATCGAAGTAGCATGCACTAACTGAACCTGACTCCCTGCTTCTCCATCCAGATTGATATTTTGTACCGATGTTTTATTCAAAAAGAACTGCACGCTGCTGGTGCGAGTGCGGAAATCGATAATATCGGTCCCCTTCACATCGGGGATTTCATCAATGAGATCTTTCCCTAATAATCCATTTCCGAAAATGTATCGATCGCTGCCGCTGCCTCCACGCATCTGATCGTTCCCGCCGCGACCTTCGATGGTATCGCTGCCGCCTAGCCCTTTAAGCTTATTGTTCAAAGCGTTCCCATAGAGCTTATTATCAAAGCCAGATCCGTTCACGTGAGCGATAATGTCGGAAAAGTCCCATTCAAGTTCCAGATTTCCCGCGCTTATGACTTGGACGCCTGTCTTTGCTAAATCAACGGTGACGTCGAAATTAAATCCGAAGAAGTCAAGCATATTTTCAGGTGTTGGGTCGCTGCCGTTACGAACATCGCGAATCGTGTCCCGTCCCAATGTTTTTCCGAGGAAATGGAAGGTATCGTCACCGCTGCCGCCATCGAGAAGGTCGTTTCCGCCGCGACCTTCAAGGATATCGTTATCGATGTCGCCAACCAGATGGTTGTCGTATGCATTGCCTCGTAAGGTATCTTTGAACACCGTGCCGGAAATCTTATAGATCGCGTTCGGATAGACTAGATTAATCGACATCCCTGGAATATTGACGACACCGGTGCTGTTGCGATTCAAATCGATGTCGACCCCTTTATGGAAATACGCGAAATCAAGATGGTTATCTCCTTGATTGTCGTCAATGGTGTCACTACCGTGAGTATTAATGTTGAATAGATAAAGTTTTGGGTAAGCATAAGTGTCATTGTCAAGGCCACCTTTCAAAGTGTCGTTACCGTCGTAGCCGACAATTCGGTCATTTCCCGCGCCGCCTTCGATCGTATCGTTTCCCTGGCCGCCGCGCAAAATATCATGCCCTGCATTTCCTTTGAGAATATCACCCGCTTTGTCATCTTTGTATGTCGCGTCGTAACCGTATGCGAGAGTGTCGTAGAGACCATCGTAAGCGCCGCCGTTCATGTAGTCGGCGTTGCTGCCGCCAATCAGAGTGTCCTTGCCGTTGCCGCCACGGGCATTGCTGATTAGATTGGTGTTGTTGATGAACGTATCGGCACTGTTG
>CAZIGP010000237.1:3044-6764 GCA_964538425.1 uncultured Pirellulales bacterium
TGTTGCCACCGGTGAACCAAATTTCCGAGTTCGCGTTGATGGTAAACGTGTAATTGCCACCGGCATAAACCACGTTGACTTGTAAGCCCGCTTGATTGAACGTGACCGACTTGCTGCCGGCCGTGATGGCAAGGAAGTGAATATCTTTATCGCTGGCGTCTTGCGAAAGTTCGGCCCGGTAACGGTCGTACTGTTCCACGCCGTTGACGGTGCCTTTGTAAACATCCCACGACGCTCGATTGCTTCCGGTGGGGTCGATGATGACGTTGAACTCGTTCAAAATGGCCATCATGCGGCGGTCTTCGAGCGGTTCGAATCGAATGCGGCGATGTCTGACGGACTGACGGAGACGCTTTTTCATGGCAACACCGGTAAGCGACGAAAGAGGTTGCAGCAAGATTGAATCGAAAAGGCCGCCAAGCAGCGCTTGGTGCTACCCTCTAGAAAACTGCCTATCGACTTTCCATTTTGCTAGACATTGGCCTTCGATTATGATCAGGGTGATAACTCGACGGCTTCCCCTAATTGTGGGATTTTAGAGCCCGATTATAATTGGCTGTTTTCTGAGTTGCGAGACGCTTTTTGCCGAGCAAATTGCCATTTAGAACAAGTATTTTTGGATTCCCGATATTCAGAGATCCACATGGATTCTTCACAAGGTTTAGCAGAAGAAGATATCCGAGAAATAGTCCGATTGCTCTCGGACATCGCTATCATGGAAGGCGGCTTGGCAGACAAAAAACATGCCCTTATGTCTGGGTTGCAAAAGTTAATCAATGCCGATGGCTGGCTCTGGTCGGTTACTAAGGTCGATGTAAAGACTCGAACACCCATCTCGGTCGGACTCATGCACAGCGGGCTCAATGAAGAGCAACTCACCGGCTGGCTTGAAGCAAGCCAATCGTCTTGCCCTCCGCCTGAAGATGCTCCGATGTTCGAGCTTACCAGAACACGTAAGCATTTTACACGGACACGCCAACAAGTTGTTTCCGATGATCATTGGTATTCGCATCCAGCCGTGATCAGACATCGCTTGCGGCAAGGGATTGAGCATTTTTTGTATTCGGTTTATCCGCTCGACATCGAAGAAGATTTCTTCAGCGCTATTGGCATCTTCCGCTTTTGCGGTAGGGAACCATTTTCCGATCGTGAATCACGGATTGCACACATTTTGCTCAGCGAGGTTGAATGGTTGCACTATGCGGAAGTGCCTAGCGAATCAGGACGCAAAGTACCGCAGCTTACCCCGCGCCAACGGGTGGTGTTGATTATGCTGATCGAAGCCCACGACAAAGACGACATTGCTCGCTTGCTCCACATCAGCCCACACACGGTGAAAGACCACATCAAGGCGATCTACGAACACTTTCAAGTGACGTCACAATTAGAATTGATTCGCCGCTTCCGATTTGGCGACTCCGGACATGCACTGGATGTCAGTTCTTCCGCCTCGAATTAATTCTGCGCCGCTTTAATTCTTTAATGCTGCCTCGGCCATAAACCGTCGAATGTTCCGCTGTGTCTCGTTGTCGAATTCTTCGGCAAATGTCTGCCGGCTGCAAAACACGAACTTCAGGCCCAGCATCGTGTACGACGGAATCGTTTCCAAATTGTCGTAGAAATCCGCCGCGATTCGGCGCAGCTTCCACAACCGGTGCCAAGGAATTCCGGCAATGTCGTGATGCTCCACATGCAAACCGGCATTGAATGTGAGCAAGTTAATCAGCCGGTTGTAGTTCGAGGCCGACGGCTGGTAGTGCCGTGTGCCATGAAAGTGCGAAATCCCGAGCACAATCCCCAGCATCAACGGGTGCCAAAAACCCGTCATAAAAGCCTCAGCCATCGTCAAATATAAAATCGGCTTCCACCCGCCATACCAGAACAGCAAGCCGCACATGGCAAAATTCAGCAGCGGATAAATCACCGCCCACGTTTCAATATGATCTTGCTCATAGCCACTCACCAAATGTTGATCGGCCAGCACCGCAAGCGTTCGCCGGCTCGGCTTCAATCGCCCGCGGATCAGATCGGTGAACACGTACATCACCACTCCCACGATGCTCCGCAAAAACTGCGTTACGATCATAAACAGCGAATAAGGGAAAAACATCGGCGAAGCAACACGCGATTGCAAAAAGAAAGTCCGTCGCCGCGTAATGAAATCCTTTTTTGCTCCCATGTCGCTGTGGTGTGTTAAATGCTCAGCCCACCACGTGTGGTGTGCCGGCAAAAACATCGGCAGCGATGTAAGCGTAAACATCGCCCGATTCCACGACGTCTTTTTGAAAATCAAACTGTGATTACACTCGTGGGCAAGCTGAAACAAACACACATTCAGCATCGCCCCAAACACCCAAGCTAATGCAATCACACCCCACCAAGGTAAGCCAGCCGAAAGCGCGGCCAAACCGACTTGCAACCCTGCACACAGCGTGCAGAAAAGTGCACTGCTGGGAGAGTGCCCGAATAGCTTGCGCACTTCAGGATGTGCCCGCAAAATCGCTCGCGCCCGCTCACGATGCCAAACTGCCTCTGGTTTCTCATCATCTGGCACGCGGTCGAGAATATCGACCTCAAATCCCGGAAACACTGGAGCCGCACTACCTAGAACACGAATATGAAACTTCGGACGATACCGCGCGGATGAAGACTGAGGCGCTGCCGTCGCCATGGGTCCACCTTGAGCTTGCGTTAGATGGGCGGATTAAGCAGGAAATTAACTGCCGAGCTAACATCGTAGCGAATGCTGGAAAATTTGGCAAATTTATAGAGAGTTTGGATACTGCTCAGTTTGAAATTGGCGGGGAATATCTAGGCCAGATTTGTGCAAGCCGCGCTGGCTTAAAATCGAATTCGCCAAATGTAGTTCATTCCAGCAGCGAGGATTCGCTACGACGCAATCCTTGGCCCGGCGGCTTGCCAATCGATTTTGCCGGCTCCGCCCCAAAGCTGATCGAGTGCATAATAATCGCGGGCAGATTCGTCAAAGAGATGAACGACGATATCGCCGTAATCGAGCAGAATCCAATTGCCCACCGCGTAGCCTTCCTGGCCTAGCCGTTTGTCTTTGAACTGCTCAACCAGCACGCGGTCGATTTCCTCAGCCATGGCATGCAATTGTCGCCGGCTGGTGCCGGTGGCGATGACGAAATAGTCAAACACCGGCGTTTGCTCGCGCAAGTCGAGTACCAGAATTTGCTGGCCACGGTTATCGTGAGCCGTTTGTGCTGCGGCCAACGCTCGCTCTAAGCTGCGATTGGGTCGCTCGTTAGGTGCCGCCTTGGATGCTGTGGCCGTCAAGATTGATTAAGTAGTTGGCTGGAAGCGAAGTATAGGAATGGGTACTTTCATGTTTGACCCGATGTACTATTTTAAACTGCCTATGGCGGCAATCCAGTGGCGCGCAGCGCGATAAAAGCTAAAATAATCGGAAATGTGAATCATCGAATTAACTGCGGATACATCTAAAACGACCGTGCCCTGCAAATATTCCTCCGCGGCTAGAACTTACGGAGCATACAAAATCATGAGCGATTGGATTGAAGAAGGTCAAAAAACACCCGATTTTACGCTAGCAGCCGATGATGGTTCAAAAATTAAGCTCTCCGCCCAGCGCGGCAGTCCTGTGGTGCTCTATTTCTATCCCAAGGACGATACCTCGGGCTGCACCAAAGAAGCATGTGCTTTCCGCGATCAAAGCAAGGAACTAAAAAAGCTCGG
>CAZIGP010000238.1:0-6751 GCA_964538425.1 uncultured Pirellulales bacterium
GCTGGTGCTGAACTCCAGAATGAATCTGGTTGGCTTCACGGTCGGCAACGACATGAGTTCGCGCGACATTGAAGGAGAAAACCCGCTTTATTTGCCGCAAGCGAAGGTCTATGACGGCTGCTGCGCCCTGGGCCCGGTGATTACGCTAGTCGATGCGATGCCGCCGCGAGACGAAATAGGCATTCGTCTGGCGATTCGCCGTGATGGCAAAGTCGTGTTTGAAGGGAGCACCAGCATTGCCCAAATGGCGCGTACGTTCGAGGATTTGATCGGCTGGCTCGCGCGCGATAACAGTTTTCCCAGCGGCGCGTTTTTGCTGACAGGGACGGGCATTGTGCCTGGAAGCGATTTTACGTTGGCACCTGATGATGTGATCGAAATTACGATCGACGGTATTGGAACGCTAAAGAATTCAGTGGTGCAAAAAAGTTCTTAGACTTCTGGCTCGGCGAGAGAGGAAGATAAAAAACACAATTACCGCGCTAGTTTATAGTCGTCTAGCTTGCGGTACAAAGTTGCGCGGCCGATGCCGAGGAGTTTGGCGGCTTCGGGGATGTTGCCGCTGGTGCGTTTCATGGCTTCGTCGATCAAGCGGCGTTCCCAGTGGTCGAGCGATAAGGTTTCGAGTTCTGCTACGCCCACGGCGTCTCGCAGGCCCAAATCGCTGGCTTCGATGCAGTTGTCTCCGGCCAGCACTACGGCGCTGTCGATGACATTGCGAAGCTGTCGCACATTGCCTGGCCAATTATAAGCAAGGATTTTCTGACGGGCTTCGTCTGAAACTTCTAATCCAGGTCGGCCGTGTTGGCGGCGGAAGTGATCGAGGAAATAGTCAACCAAGGTTGCGATGTCGCTGCCACGATCTCTAAGCGGCGGCACGTAGAGTTCGAAAACACTGAGCCGATAGTACAAATCTTCGCGGAACTTTTTCTGACGGACATAAGTTTGCAAGTCTTGGTTCGTGGCGGCGATTACTCGCACGTCAACTGTGACCTGTTGGGTGCTGCCGACTGGCAAGAATGGGTGGCCTTCTAAGATGCGAAGCAGCTTGGCTTGGCCTTCGAGGGTGAGTTCGCCGACCTCATCCAAAAACAGGGTGCCATTGTCGGCCTGGTGGAAAAAGCCGATATGGTCTCGATCGGCGCTGGTGAACGCGCCGGCCTTGTGGCCGAAAAGTTGGCTTTCCATCAGTTCGGCGGGAATGGCGGCGCAATTTACGCAGAGCATTGTCCGATCGGCCCGCGGGCTGGCTTTATGAATGGCGCGGGCAACCAATTCTTTGCCGGAGCCGCTTTCGCCGCGGATTAAAACGCAGCCGCTGGCGCGTGCCAGGCGGCCAATTTTGGTCTTTAGCTCTTTCATCGGCTGACATTCGCCGATCAAGTCGTTGTAGGCCGAGGATTTGTCAACTAAGCGTTGAAATTCGGCTGCCAGGCTGGTTTGTCGATAGGCTCGCACCAAGGCGATGACGAGCATGTTCGCTAAAGAAATCGCAAAATCAAAATCGGTTTGCCGGAACCGACCTTGATCGAGGTATGCATGAATGGCGCCTAAGGTATTGTGCTCGTACATCAGAGGCACACAGAGGGCATCGGCAAAATGGCCGAGGCTGCTCGATGTGGTATCGCCGCTGCGTTGTTTTGCGATCCAGACGGCATGCCCTTGGCGACAGACTAATTCGGTGAGCGAATCACTGAGCGCCACCGGCTTTACATCGCCTTGAGGAACAACGCTTTTTGGTTTTAGCCGTCCTTGATCGTCGACCCAAAGGAAACCGACAATTGAGGCACGGCATTGCTCTTTGAGCAAGTCGAGCGAAACGCGGATGACTTCTTCCGGCTGGTCGCAACCCAATAATTTCACGCAGAGCTGATGCAAAACAATAACACGTTTGGCTTGATCCGTATCTTGTAATGCAGCAAGGGCAGACATGCTGCTATCGAATAGACTGACGGGAGAATCGCGAACGAGCGTTTGTGTGTAAGTTTCTTCGCTTTCCGTGATGATCGTCGGAGGTTGATCGGAGAGGTGGAACTCGAATTCTGCAGAACCGATACGTAAGCTATTGCCTTCTGCCAGAACTGCTTCGTCATCGAGTTTCTGGCTGTTTACAAAAGTTCCGTTTCGACTTTGGGCGTCTCGAATCAACCATTGATTGCCTTCGAAGCGAATTTCAGCATGCACGCGCGAGCAGAGAGGGTCGAAGAGTTTTAGTTCGCAATCTTCGCCTCGACCGATGCGATTGATGCGGCCGCGGTCGAGCAAGAAATGTTCGCCGGCGCGAGCGCCTACCGACATCGTGAAATAAGCATATTTCGGTAGGATAGTTGAGGACACTGGGCGTGATCTAAATCGATTGAGGGCGTAAAATGAATTGCCGATGACAAGTGGCTTTGGCTATATCGCTACTTACCGACGGGCGATTTGGGCTCTTGTTCGGCGGTCGATCCTATTTGCAAATATACCAACCCTATGTCGCTAAAGGCATTCCCATCTTCCCAGAACTCGGCTGCCACAGGCATTTTGTTGGTGGGGCATGGCACTCGCCAGGAGGCCGGATTAGCCGAGTTTTTTGCGGTTGTCGAGCAGGTAAGGCAGCTTGCCACAGATTTTGTGGTTGAATCGTGTTTCTTGGAAATCGCAGAACCGGACATTGCCAGTGGGATGCAGCGATTGCTGCAGCGGGGTATAAAACGAATTGTTGTCGCGCCGGTGCTGCTGTTTGCCGCAGGCCACGCCAAACGTGACATTCCCGCTGCGGTTCAGAAAGCATTGCAGGACGTGTCTGGCATTGTGGTTCGACAAGCGCCTGCGATCGAATGCCAGCCATGTATTGTCGAGTTATCCGTTCAGCGGTTTGAGGAAGCCTGTCAGAAATGGCCTGATATACCGCGTGAGGAAACTTTCTTGTTGATGGTAGGGCGGGGAAATTCTGATCCTAGCGCGATTGGCGAAATGCACCGCTTTGTGGCACTACAAAAAGAGCGATCTCGGCCGGGACAGGCCGGAGTTTGTTTTGTGGCTATGGCTGTTCCCAGCCTCGAAGAAGGGTTACAGCGAGCGGCAGAATCTGGCTTGCGACGAATTATCGTCCAGCCACACCTGCTTTTTACAGGCCAGGTGCTCCAGCAAATTGAGGCAGGCATCGCAGTCCAGGCGGCAAACCATCCAGATAGACATTGGGCAATGACGTCCCATTTAGGACCATCGCCGCTGGTTGCCAAAGCCTTGGTGGAATTGTGTCGTGCGGTCGAGCTGTGAGGAAAAATGCGATCATAACGATCGCTATCCAATTCGTTCACAGGAATTTCAGCTTTGGCGGCAGCATGCTTTTCAGTTTTCCTCCTGAATTTTTTGAGAAAATTTCGGCCGGATGTGTTGAAAATAGCCAACTTATTGCGACCTGAGTGTTTAGCTATTGCGTAACAAGGGAGAGCTTTTCGATCTTGCCCGGCCTCGTGGCAATGGATAAGATCGAACTAGAGTTTGTAAGTTATTTCAGGATGAGCACTTGCGAATGGCGGAGTAGGCTCAGGCCGATTTAGGATTTGCCCGCACAGATTGCTTATTCCGACCAATTTTATGAAGAGGTGGCCCGACCCCCGAGTAGCTTTCGGCCGTTTCTCTTAGTGCTGCGGCACCTATTCAGAGGCTGTGTTGCTTAGAGGCCGTGTTGCATAGTGCGTTGGGCAGCCTTGGCTGTAGTTTGTGTCTATTTTGGCGGCTATTTTCAGGTCAAAAACCAGATTTTTTGTCTTTTACTTTTTTGGGGATATCCATGACTTACGTTGCAGGCCTGCGAAAGCGAAGTCGAACTTGGCTTACCGTTGTTTTGCTACTGGGAACAGCAACGGTTGTTTGTTTTGCCAGCCTTGGTTTGGCCGAGTTGAAAGGGCCTCAGCCGAGCGAACGGCAAATCGCTTTTACGGTTATCTCCAAATTGCGGACCGACCATCTTTCTAAGCACGCGATTGATGATGAGATCTCGGAGCGTACCTTTGCGACGTTCCTGAAGATGCTGGATCCGTTCAAATTGTATTTTGTGCAGTCGGATATCGACGAATTTTCTTCGTACAAAACTCGGCTTGATGATTTGGCCAAAGATTTGCTGAAACGGAGTGACAATTCTTTTATTAGCTTTGCCTACAAGGTTTTCAATCGATTTCTCGAGCGAGTTGATGAGCGCGTGATTTTGGTCGATCAACTGCTTAGCGAGCCACAGAATTTCGCTTCGGATGACGACATGGTGAGCGATCCTAAAATCACTACTTATGCGACCAATGACGCGGAAGTGAAAGACAAATGGCGGAAACGGATTAAGTACGACTTACTGGTGAAGAAGGCCGACAAAATTGACGACCAAAAAGCACGCGAAAAGATTTCGCGTCGTTACCATAGTTTTGCCAAACGCTGGAAACAAATGGAGAACGACGAGCTGTTGGAACGCTATTTGACCGCGTTTACGCAGAGCTTTGATCCTCACACCAGCTATATGTCTCAAAGCACGCTGGATAATTTCGACATTAGCATGCGATTGCGTTTGGAGGGGATTGGTGCAGCACTAGAGTACGATTTTGAAGATGGTTACACAAAAGTTGCCCGACTGATTCCGGGTGGAGCTGCTGAAAAAGATGGCCGTTTAAAGGCTGAAGATCGAATTGTCGGTGTCGGCCAAGATGTTAACGGCGAATTTGTTGATGTGGAGGATATGAATCTCAACGACGTGGTATCGCTGATTCGTGGAAAACCCGGCACCATCGTTCGTTTGAAGGCAATTTCGGCTGATGGAGCTGAAAAAATCATCGACATCACTAGGGCAAGTATCGAATTGAAAGATAGCGAGGCACGCGCCGAGATTTTTGAAGAAGGCAAAAAATCGAATGGGATGCCTTACAAGATTGGCGTCATTGATTTGCCTAGTTTTTATTTGGATATGGAAGGCCTAAAGCTTGGGCTGCCTGATTTCAAAAGTACAACGCGAGATGTGCGGAAGATTCTTGACGACTTTAAGGCCAAAGACGTTGACGCCGTTATTTTAGACCTCCGTCGCAATGGCGGTGGGTCGTTAACAGAGGCCATCAGCTTGACGGGACTTTTCATTGATGAAGGTCCTATTGTGCAGGTGAAAGATCCGAACGGTCGCGTGCAACATTACGATGACATCGATAAAGGTGTCGCTTGGGCAGGCCCACTCGTGGTGCTTTCAAGCAAGTTTAGCGCGAGTGCGAGTGAGATTTTCGCCGGTGCAATTCAAGACTATGGACGGGGGTTGGTAGTGGGCGATCGAACTTCGCATGGCAAAGGAACCGTGCAAAGCTTGATGGATGTGAAGGATCAGCTTTTCCCCGGAATTCGTAACTTGCCGGCGATGGGAGCGCTAAAGATTACGATTCAGCAGTTTTATCGTCCGAATGGCGATAGTACCCAAAATCGTGGAGTTGTTTCCGATATTGAAATCCCTTCGCTTTCCACGCATTTGGATGTTGGCGAAGCCGATTTGGATTATGCCTTAAAATTCGACCATGTTGATCCTGCTTCGTATGCGAAAATAGATCAAGCAAACAAGGCAGTGGTCAATGAATTGCGAAGCCGCTCTTCGCAGCGCGTGCAGAAATCGGAAGACTTTCAAAAAGTCGAAAAGAAAATAGCTCGTTATAAAGAGCAAAAGGAACGCAAGAGTGTTTCGCTTAATCAGGAAAAATTTATGGCAGATCGAGCTGAGCTCAATGCCGAAAAAGAAGAAGAAAGCGAATTTGATAAATTGGAAGAATCAAAAGGAGCTGCAATCAAACGAGATTTTTACTTTAATGAGGCCATTGCAATTGCCGTTGACTACCTGCAGTTGAGTCAGACTCCGGCAGCGGCGAGTGGTGTTGCCCATGGGCAACGCAGCATTAACGGTGGTTAGTGCATGGATGGAATAAATAGATTAGACCGCCAAAAAGATGCCGGTAAATCTTAGCGCTTTCTGGCGAGGCCAGGGCTGTTTTAACGGGGCGGGTCTTTGAAAGGCTAGCTTCCAATGGCCGGCGTAAAATGGTACTTTGGAAGCATTGCTGGCTGAGCCTTTCCATGCAGTGGTAGGTCGCCACGCAATATAAGCGTTACTTCTGTCTAACATCCACTCGTTTTTTGGGTATCCGAATTTATGGCTAAGCCACATCGTCGATTGAAGAAAGCCAACCACGGCGCACGTCCAGCGAATAGCAAAGCGCGAAAGAGCAAGCGTAAGCACTTGCGGACGTAATCGGTTGTTTTAATACCGCGAGGAGTCTATCGCGTGGCTGGCAAAGATTTGATTCTCGATTTTTCGGAGTACGACCCTAATCATGTCGTGGCCGATTTATCGGAAATCCGCCGTTATAATTTGCAGCGATTTGAGATGGAGCAATTGACGGCGATTTGCCATGTCGATAGAGAGCGTGGTATCTGCGCTGGCTATAAAGAAGTCACGCATGAAGAATTTTGGGTTCGCGGCCACATGCCCAAGGCTCCTTTGATGCCAGGGGTGATCATGTGCGAAGCGGCTGCCCAATTATCCAGCTATTTCGTGCAGAAATATGATCTATTGGGTGCGAAGGTGGTTGGCTTTGGCGGCTTGGAAGAAGTGAAGTTTCGCGACGGCGTACTGCCCGGAAACCGGCTGGTAATTGTCGTGCAACTGCTTAAGGTACGCCGTGGGGCGATGATTGTGTGTCGCTTTCAAGGCTTTGTTGATAAAAACATTGTCGTCGAGGGGAGGCTGAAGGGC
>CAZIGP010000239.1:0-226 GCA_964538425.1 uncultured Pirellulales bacterium
CGTATACCGAAGTCCGGGCACTCGACGATTCGCACTTACTTGTCATGTATGATCGGGCTCCGATCGGTGGCATTTGGGTCATGCGAGTCGCATTGTCTAAATCCCAGCCCTAAGCACGTTTTAAAAATGAAAAATGGAGAATATCAAATGCGTGCCGTGCATATCATTTGTTTCATGACCGCAGCTGCTCTGATTGGGCTTTGCGCTCGAATTCAGGGCGCGGACG
>CAZIGP010000239.1:236-5746 GCA_964538425.1 uncultured Pirellulales bacterium
TGGATTTGACTACGCATATGGGCTGGCAGCCGAAGATTTGAACGGTGATGGAAGGCCAGACATTACCGCCGCCGACGCTGTCAAAGGCGAGCTTATGTGTTTCACCAATCAAGGTAACGGAAAATTCACTCGATTCTTTATTAAGCAGCAAGAGAAAGGGTGGTTTGAACGACATGCCATCGGTGATGTTGACGGCGATGGAAAGCCAGACATTGTGGTGGTCAAAAACAATGATGGCGATTTACTCTGGTTTAAAAATCCTGGAAAGTCTGCTGAAACTTTAGCATGGACTCGCAATGTAATCACTTTAGACTTCAGTGGTGCGTACGATGTCAGTTTGGCTGACTTAAATGGCGATGGCCGGCTCGACACCGCAGCTTCGGCATTTATGGGCAATCGTTTTGCGTGGTTTGAGAGCCTCAACAAAGTCGGTAAAGACTGGAGGAAGCATCTACTGGAAGAAGAGATTGGTGAGACTCGGACGATGCGCGTTGCTGATTTTGATAGCGACGGTCTACCTGACCTTCTAGGAACTAGTCGCAGCGCCAACTTAGTCGTTTGGTACAAAAATCCGGGTCAGTCTTCGACCAACAAATGGGAACGGCATGTAATTGACAGTAGTTCAATTGACCCAGTGCATGGCCATCCCTTCGACATGAACGATGATGGCAGCTTAGATCTTGTGATGGCGTTCGGCTTCAACGCGCCGACTGAGACAGGAATGATATGCTGGTATGAAAACTGCGATCGCACGGGGACGATATGGAAAAGGCATGTCGTCGGTTCTCTCACATCAGCATTCGAAGTTGTGGCAGGGGATGTAACTGGTGACGGTAAACCGGACTTGGTTGCCACGGCTTGGGGACCAAATGGTCAAGTAGTGTGGTTCGAAAATCCAGGTGATCCGGACGGAAATTGGAAAAAGCACATTCTCAAAGAGCAATGGCCAAATGCCAATTCTATTTTGTTGGTCGACCTCGACGGAGATCGTCGACTTGACATTGTCGCGTCCGCTGAACGTGGCTCAAACGAGGTTCGCTGGTGGCACAATGAAATGAAATACTAACGCATTATCTTATGTTTTGCCTGAACTGCTCAGTCGATAAAGGGATGCTTAACGAAAAAATAGCTCAATATTGAAAGACTATGCTCGATGACGAACGATGGCAAGCGTGGAGGAACTGGGTAAGAGAGTGATCGAATAAATTTACGTTTGTTAATGTGCAATATGATGCAGCAACAACCAGCTGAATGAGGAGACAAATAAGTGTCCACATGCCCCCGACCAAAATTCCTTGCGTTATTAATTAGCAAACGCGGAAACCGCAGCGAAACTCATTGCATTCCTTATTTACCGCAACAATCTGCCGGTAATCGAGTTGGTTTTACGCTCGTAGAGCTTTTGGTGGTAATCGCAATTATTGGCATATTGATTGCGCTTCTATTGCCGGCAGTCCAGGCTGCTCGGGAGGCGGCGCGACGTAGTCAATGCGCTAACAACTTTAAACAGGTGGGGTTGGCATTTCATAACTTTGAATCTGCTTTTCGTAGATTTCCTGCAGGAGTTGAGATGACGCCGGGAACTAACAACACTTGTTCGTCACGACCCATGGGTTTAAGACGAATCGGCTTTGGTTGGGGTACGTTTATTCTCCCATACCTTGAATCGCGGACGATTTATAATCAGTTCGATTTAAAAAAAGAACCATTCCATGCTGGGAGTAACTTTCAAATAATGGCAAACGATATTTCGTCTTATTTGTGTCCATCCGATCCGGCTGATAAGAGATTAGTGATGGTTTCATACAGTAACAATAATGGGCCGCGGGAAGATGATGATGGTGGCCGTACCAATATGGCGGGAGTAGCTGACAGTGTCGGTTGGCTTTGTAATGACGGATTTCCTAAGCTAGACGCCGATGGTGTTTTATTTAATTACTCGAAGGTTAAGGCAAAGGACATAGTTGACGGATTGAGCAAAACGATAGTCGTTGGCGAGATTATTGGTTTGCCACCAGCTTTAGGCGTTCCGCCTGACCAAACTTATCGAAGCATGTACTGGGTAAGTTGGAATATTATGCATACCTATAATGGAATTAATTTGCCGTTATACAAGCCACCAACCTTTCCAGATTTTGTAAATCAATTTGAATCTGGATTTGCAAGCCGCCACCCAGGTGGTTGTCACTTCGTACGTGCAGATGGCTCTGTAAGCTGGTTAAGTGATACGCTGTCGCAGTCGATTCTGACCGCGATTACCACTCGCGCAGGCAGTGAAAGTGTTAATTGAAAATTGCTCATCTGTTGGCAACCGAAATATGAACGAATTCTTGAATTGGCGATCTATTGCTGTAATAGGGACACTTGTAGTCCTATTTGGCTGTGGCGATGAGCAAAATAGGTGCGTAATCGTAAAAGGAAAGATAACTTATGCAGGCCAGCCAATTGAAGACGGACGAGTTCGGTTCGTTCCTCAGCTGAATACACCAAGAGGTACATCATTCGCACTAATTCGTCAGGGCGAGTATCGGTGTGATTATCGGGGAGGAGTCTCAGTTGGCAGGCATCGAGTAGAAATCGTGGCGTTCGACCCAAACGATCATAGTCTTGGTGGGCCGGGTGTTCCACCGCGACGGCAATTAATTCCGTCTAAATATAATGACAAATCGGAACTGACCATTACCATTGCCGATGGGAGCAAAGAGGCGGTCCAAGACTTTACGCTATCCGAGTGATGCCGATTCATCTCATAGAGCGCATACTCTCAGAACTGTTGACTACGCTAAAAAACCAAATCGGGCAAAATGCAACGCCCATAGTGCGTTGGGTATTTCATTGAATTCTTCCAGCTTATTAGCGATTGACGTGCATGGCCACTATGGTCATTACGTGCGTTCAGATTTATGTCTACTGAAACAACAATTCATGAGTGGAGATCCGTCCGACATTGTGGGACGAGCCACAGTATCAAATATTTTGTACACAGTTGTTTCGCCATTGACCGCACTAATGCCGCGTGGAGGCGGCGATACCTTCACAGGTAATTTAGAAGCTGCTCGAATCGTGACGCAAACACCGGGCCTGTTGCAGTACGTTGTGATTGACCCTCGCGATGAACGCACCTATCGCCAGGCAGATGAAATGTTACAACAACCTCAATGCGTCGGAATAAAAATTCATCCTGAGGAACATTGTTATCCCATTCTTGAGTACGGTCGTTCAATTTTTAAATTTGCTGCAGATCGAAAAGCAGTTGTCCTGAGTCATTCGAGTGAACAAAACAGTTTGGCGTCTGATTTCGTGCCTTTTGCCAATGAATTCCCCGAAGTGTCTCTTATTTTAGCGCACATTGGCTGTGGGTGGGACGGCGACCCGACTCATCAGGTGCGCGCTATTCAAAAGTGTCGCCATGGCAATGTATATGCTGATACTTCTAGTGCTTCATCGATTACGCCAAGATTGATTGAGTGGGCAGTTAAGGAAATTGGTGCGGAACGCATTCTATTTGGCACCGATACGCCGCTGTACTTTACCGCGATGCAGCGTGCTCGGATCGATCACGCAGACCTAAGTGATAAGCAAAAACAAATGATCTTTTTAGAGAACGCGCGGCGAATTTTACCTATTAGCGACGAAATCTTAAATCGCAAGGAGTGTTGTTAATGCTGAATAGAGAAACATTTATTGGCCCTTGGGCGGGCCTACCCGTCGCTTGGACAAACGATGATTTGTTCGATGAAGCAACCTATCGCAGCGACTTAGCCCGTTGCTGCGAGGCCGGGGTGCCTGGCATTTACACTGCGGGTACCACAGGTGAGTTTTACGCTATGGAATTAGACGAGTGGAAGGCCGTGACCAGAGCCACTATCGCAGAATGTCGTAATTGGGGGAAGCCGACCATGATTGGCTGCACCTCAACTTACAATCTTGGAGCCGCTCGACGTGCTGCTTACGCGGCTGAATGCGGAGCAGACGCCATTCAAGTTGCCTTGCCATTTTGGATGGAAGTCAGCAACAACCAAATTGTTCATTTCTTTCGAGACATCGCGGATGCCGCCGATGGATTGCCTTTGAGCATCTATGAAACCACTCGCACAAAAAAGACGCTTACAATTGATCAACATTGCGCGATCAAGGAGGCGGTACCCAATTATCTAATGGTGAAAGCAAATTCGTCGACAGTTGGATGCACCTCAGAAGGGTGCCAAATACTTTCTGAATTCGTCAATGTTTTTGTGGGTGAAAATGAACTATCGAGATTAGGCCAAGTGGGTGCAAAGGGGAGTTGTAGTTCGCTAATTTATTGGAATTCAACGGTCATCTTATCATTGTGGCAACAGATTGTGCAGAAAGATTGGGTAAGTGCCGATACGACATGCCTGCAAATTGACCGATTACTCGATTTCCTGGGCAAAGCATTTGGGCCGAAAGGGCTAACTGATACCGCCACTGACCGACTAGGAGGTACAGCGGGGGAATTTCTAAAATGTGGACTACGCGGCCGCGGTCCATACCCATCCGCGACGTCAGAGGATGTTCAAACATTACGTCAATGGTATCGCGAGAATTTTCCTGAAATGTTGGTTACAAACGGTCGACCCCAGATCGCGACGCCGCATGCAAGCAAACAATTCGTCAGCTGAGTCTACCTCGGAAAATCCAGCCGGCGAGCGACCTATTGAGTATGACGGCGAAATACTTCATTATTTGCGAGAGAGAATGTGGATCGTTAAACGCAGAACGCTCTGCCATGAAATTGTGCTGTCTGGATTTGATGAAGGACTTTGATTTGTAGGCAAAGTCGTGCTTTGCCGCCGTTTTCATCCTTTGTATCCCAAAACAATTATGGCTATTTCTCCGCAAACAGCGATTTCCAACCGCAATTTGGCGGTTGCCATGATGTTGGTAAGCATCTTGATTTGTGGCACTCCCTTACGCGCTGATGCCGATCACGGGGCTTTGAAATTGAGCGATGCAAATCAGCAGCGTTGCCTCAAAGTGCTGCGCGAGAGCATGAAGTCCGAAGAATTTTGGCCTTCTATGCATGCAGCCGAAGCATTGACCTTTGCGGGGTATACCGATGAAGTTCGCTCCGCGCTAAGTTCGCGACTCGCCTCTGAAACCGACGATCAACGTCGTTGCGGTTTGGCGCGAGAGATGGTGCGCGCGGGAGACCTCACAAAAATCGAAGTTTTGTTGAAGGTGTTGGCTGATCCGAAGTCCAACGGCCATGTACACGCGGCGGAGAGCCTCTACAAAATCACGCAGATTGGTGATGGATCCTTGCTGCGAGAGCACTTTCAGAAAACCGACAACGACGTATTAAAAGTCATGGCCGCAGCCGCGTTAGCTCGTTGTGGAAGCACCGTCGCAATACAGTCGATTCGTGATAACCTCTCCAACAAAGATGTCAAAGTAGCAATGCTTGCGGCGTGGGTATTAGGAACTATCGGTGGCACTGCCGATATACCAGCAATAAAATCAAACCAATCGCGTGCCACAGAGCCGCT
>CAZIGP010000239.1:5756-6749 GCA_964538425.1 uncultured Pirellulales bacterium
AGCCGCTAGCTCGCTGTTATTTCGAACATGCATGCGCCAGATTGGGCGATGCCGAAGGTCAAAAGGCACTGCTACAGAATCTCAAAAGCGATAACACCGAGATCCGCGCTTCTGCAGCCACGTTCGCTGGCAAGGCCCGAATGTTCCAAGCGAGTAATCGATTAATCGAACTGCTTGACGACTCGGATAGGGATGTTCGTATTCGAGCGGCACAGTCGCTGTTGACACTTGCACAGTAAGCGGCGGAATATACTGTCATTCTTGCGTAGAGTATCATGTGTTGCGCAAAATTTTAAATTCTAATGCTGATTATTTGAACGCCTTAGGATGCTGAGATCTCGAAATTCCAAGGTTTTGCTGTTGAATGCTTTGAAGCTGGCAAAATTACATGTAGAGCGAGCCTGCTGAAAGTCGGCGAATCCTTTATGGTCTCCTAAGAACTAAACATCCGTTTTGAGATCTTACGAGTATTCACTCAGCTACAACTGGTAAAATCACCGTCCCCGGTGCAACACCGGCAAACTGAGCCGCTTGCGTTTCTACCCCACGCGAGTGGTCTTTTTTGTTTTAGCGATCAAGATCAAAGGGAGATTCGCAAATTTGACGAAGGCGGCCAGCTGTAACGATCACTGGATGGTGCGGATCTTGTGACAGTAGCCCGATTTCGCGAGCAGCTAATACCGGAATCAAGTGTGCTGGTGTGCCTACTGCAACGTTGTGAATTTCGCGTCGTTGACGACGTTGCGCATGTGATATCACCAAACATGATTCAGTTACACAACTCGCTGAAGGAATTCGTTTCAGAGATTACCGAGGCGGCGTTACAACGTCTTAAATAATTGTCAGCTTGAGGTGCGGTATGAAGTCAAACGGGCACGATAGAACGGTGAGTAATCAAGTCGTTGAAAGTCCGTTTCTTCACAACGCATCGGATGCCATCGCGGCATTGCTAATGGCCGAAGAAGGGCAATCAAAATCAGACGGATTACTGGC
>CAZIGP010000240.1:0-6745 GCA_964538425.1 uncultured Pirellulales bacterium
GCATCCTACCAGCACTGCTTACTTTGGCGTCTCCGACCAAACCAGCGGAAACGTACTGCATAAACGTGCTGCCATAAAGGATGAGAGTGAGCCATGAAGGTGCCTCGTGCCAATATACACATTGAAGTGCTCTTGTATTCATTTTGCAGCTTTCCTACTATCCCACCCCGATTGTTCCCCGGCATGCGCTGCGCGCTAGCCGGGCAATTGCTTTTCAAAATATCTGTTCATTGTACTGCGTTCGTTTTCGTACGGTGTTTGATTTCGCGATGTGTTTCGCGATTTTTGCTTTCAAGTCATTGTTCACGGATTTGTATTTTCGCAAGGAGTTGAGGTCATGCCGGGGTTTATTTGCCGGCGGATATGGATGGCGCTAGCGCTCCTGTTAGTCGCTGGCTGCCAGCAGAATCCGCTAACGGCCAACGCGCCGCCGCCGATGCCGCCACAACAGTTGGCGATGATGCAACAACAGCAAGAGTTGCAAACGCGTGCCAGCTCACTCGATTTGAACAATCAAGAATTGGAAGTAAAGCTGGCCCAGGCACAGCAACAAAGCCGCTTGATGCAAGATCAACTGGCGGTGATGCGCGAGCAACTAAACAGCACGACACAACAGTTAGCTCAATCGCGTGATGCCCAATCGACCAGTGAACAACATGTGCAAGCGATGACCGCTTCGTTGACGAAACGCAGCAGCGCCGCAATTACAGCCAATAGCAGCCTCGATCGTAACTTACCGAAGATTAACATTCCTGGCATTGAAGTGCGTCAAGATGGTGATGTAGTGCGCATCGAACTGCCAGCCGACCGATTATTCAATCCAGGCACCGCGCAGCTTCGACAGGACGGCGTCCCGTTAATTACGGCCGTGATGGCAGAGGTCGAACGAGCCTATCCCAACCAAATCATTGGGATTGAAGGGCACTGCGACAGTGACCCACCACCACAAGGCATGTGGATTTCAAACCATCAACTTTCTACCGCGCGTGCCAGTGCGGTCTTCGATTACCTCACCACTCGCTCTGGCATTCGGCCACAACAGTTGTTCGTCGTTGCCCACGGCTCGAATCATCCGGTAGCCTCAAACGCCACCATGCAGGGAAAAGCCCGCAACCGCCGTGTAGAACTCGTGGTGTACCCGGAACAATGGCAGCGGTAAGATTTCTGGTGAACGGGGTCGGCTCCTCTGCAATCTCGAGCACTGCTTTGAATCTGCCTTGGTTGATGGGTAAGATGGCTTTCCATCGGCAACCTGGTTTATTCAACTCCATCTGCAGAGGCTCAGACGATGCATTCTTATTTCCGCCACCTAGTAGCGACAACGGTTCTCGCATCTTTATTTTTGCACAAGGTTGCAGCGGCCGAAGAATTCGTGGTTAAAAGCCACACCAAGCCTTATTCTAATTTTGGTAAGATCGAACGTATCGACCCGCGGTTCGATAAACTTATTCCGCCCACTGCCAACCTCGAAAAGTTGGCTGAAGGCTTCGATTGGACAGAAGGCCCGGTGTGGATGAAGTCGGGTGGTTTTTTACTCTTCTCCGATATCCCGCCGAATAAAGTGATGAAGTGGAAAGAGGGCGAAGGTATTTCGCTCTTTATGAAACCAGCGGGATACACGGGCGTCGTGGATTATCCGCCTGAATGCGGAAGCAACGGTCTGACGACCGATCCCGAAGGCCGGCTGGTGCTGTGCGAACACGGCGATCGTCGCGTGGCCGTGCTTACCAAAGATGGCGGTAAGATGACACTCGTGGATCGCTATCAAGGCAAGCGTCTTAACAGTCCGAATGATGCCTGCTTCAAATCCAATGGCGATTTGTACTTTACCGATCCGCCGTACGGTTTGCCAAAAGGCTGGGACGATCCAAGGCGCGAACTCGATTTTTGTGGCGTGTATCGAGCCACCAAAGATGGGAAGCTAACCTTGCTCACCAAAGAACTGACACGCCCTAACGGCATCGCCTTCTCGAATGACGAAAAAAGATTGTACGTCGCGCAAAGCGATCCTGAAAAAGCCGTGTGGATGATGTACGACGTTCAACCCGACGGAACTTTGGCCGGCGGCAAAGTGTTCTTTGATGGCACGCCTTGGGTCAAAGCAGGCCGCAAAGGTTTGCCCGATGGCCTCAAAGTCGATCGTGATGGCAACGTGTTCGCAACAGGTCCCGGCGGGGTGTATGTCTTCGCAGCAGATGGCACCCTGCTAGGCCGAATTGACACCAACGAAAATACCGGCAACTGCACGTGGGGCGACGACGGTTCAACACTCTACATTGTCGCCGATATGTACCTAGGTCGCATCAAAACAACAACCAAAGGCGCTGGATGGTAATCGCACAGCGGCCGTCAAACCAACTCATGTGGATTGAATCGTGTTTGGTTCCGTTTCGCCATTTGTCGTTGGGTTCGTCTTGATGTAACCCAGGCCGCGAATGACTTCCAGCACTTCGCTACACGTAGGAAACATGCGGCCGCTCGTACGCTTGTAGCGATCAAGTGCGTGCATGAATTCCACTTCGTCATCCGAATAGTCGCGCTCGCAAGTGGTGGGGTCGATCTGACGGCGACGGTTTACTTTTTCGCGGCGTTCGAGCTTCCGACGTTCGCTAGCCACAGGCATAGTCTGGGTGCGACGGTCGGACAGTGTGCGGCGGTCTTCCTTGCTGCGACGACGATCCACATTGGCAACGGCTTTCGATTTCGACACGGTTGGCGGTCCTTTCTAGTGGGGAAGACGGCGTAAACCTGGGAAATTATACACGCTGCGGCGACAATAGCGTTGATCGTCCAGCCATTGTGGTAATTCTTAACAGCTAGAGAAAAGGTCGGGATGTGCGAAAGTATCCGGCTTATACGGCGTTTAGCGGTAGCGTAGTTTTAACGGTGGTACGGGTATATAACTGGAACAACCGGAATAGAATAGCGTAATTTAAGAAATTGGTGACGATATGTCGCGGATAATGCGGGTTTTCACGAATGAGATGAAGCCGTTTGTCTTATACCAATAGGGCTTAGTGATCATTAACAAATTGATCGCAAGGAGTTGCAGATGCACCTTCGCAAGTCTTTCCAATGTCGTTGGATCCAATGCTTTGGACTTGCGGTGATCTTCAGCACTTTTGAACCGGTGCTGCCGGCAGTCGACCTTCCCACTCAATCGCAGCAAACAAAACCGGCCAACGACGTCTCCAAACTGCTACCAAGAATTGAAGGCCGAGTCACCGACAAGGATGGGAAGCCAGTGATCGATGCGCTGTTGCAATGGGGCTACATCCGCGATCCCGTCGAAAAATGGCAACAGACGACGACCGATGCGGAAGGTAAGTATTGGCTGCAAGTGCACGAGTGGGGCGTCGATTATCGGTTGGGGGTGTCGGCCGAAGGGATGGCCCCGCAGTGGATTATTCCGCGCGCTTCTTGGCAAGGAGGATTAGATGACATACCCAACGACGCTGATGTTTTGCCGCCGGAGAAGGCAGATTTCAAATTAGAGCCGCAGCACCGGTTGTCGGGTATCGTGGTTGATGAAAAAGGACAACCGATTCCCGCAGTCTCGATCGTTGCAGAAACGGCTTCCACCGGATTTCATTCCAGCTTTTCCTCGCCCAGTTCTCCAATGCCGATTCCAGGCTCTGCCCCGCGAACGACTTCAACGGGTCCCGATGGGCTGTTCTCGCTCGACCAATTGCCTGCGGAGCACGTGAAACTGACGGTGAATACGCCGCATCGGCATGTCAACGCACAAAACTACGATGTCGATAAGGAAGTGCGAATTTTGATGGACGGCAGCGGACGGCCAGGCATCGTCCGCATTCGGGTCATCGATGCGGAAACCAAAGATCCTATACCGCAGTACGATTTGGTCCGCCGCTATGAATCGAAGCGGATGGCCGTTAACGATCCAGAGGGTCGCTACGAATCGAAGCTAAGCATCACGGAGGGATGGAACTATTGGGTTTACATCTACAACAAGGACTATGCGCCGACGGTAGCCAAAGTCAAAGGTTTACCACTCAGTAGGAAAGACGAAGCGCTAGTACAACTTCAACGCGGCCAACCGTTCGTCGGCCAACTCGTCGATGCAAACACAAGCAAGCCGATTGCGAACGCGCCGATCCTTTATGGCGTTACGCCGGAAAGAACTTACATTCAATGGTCGGATTGGAAGCGATACGCCGATGGCCATCACTCGTTTGATACCGTACAGCATGCCGTCACCGATGAGCAAGGCAACTTTTGGTTTAGCGAAGCGCCCGGCCAACGCAATGGTACGCTGTTCATCTTAATTCCTGGCTACGAACGGTTGATTTTAAAACCGGCCGATCGACCTCAAGCTGGCGACGATGGCTCGATGCAAATCAAGCTTGCTCCCGAAGCAGCCATAGCCGGCACGTTAATCAAAGACGGCAAGCCGCAAGCCGATGTGGAAGTCTCGGTTTGGAAGCGAGAGCCGCGTGACAATATCGATCAGATGTTTGAACGAGTGCGTACCGATGCAGAAGGTAAATTCTGCTATGGGTCATTAAGTCCTGGAACTTATGGAGTTTTTTATTGGTTGGGCACCTCGCGCAGCATTCAGAAGGCCAGCGAGATTGCAACCGTGAAGCTAACGAAGGGCGAACAGAAAACGCTGGAGCCGTTTACCATGCGTGAGCAGAAGTTACGTTGAGCTTGCTCTTGGACAAATGGTCCATCGACTCGGTAATTAGCCGGAAGTGCCTTCAGTATTATTAGCGGGCAAAGTGCGGCGCAGTGCGTCATAAGCGGCGCTGAACGACGTAGTGACCGGTTTGATTCCTTCGGCCAGTTCGTTCATCACTTCAAGTTGACGTGTGGCGATGAGGCTGGCCAGTTGCTGCGTTTCTTCGGCCAAGCGTTCGTAACCAGGTGGCAGGTCGGTGGCAACTCCACCAGCCGTACCAGCCGATGAATTTGGATCAATGCCACCACGCCACAAAGTAAGTGCGATCAGCACGGTCGCGGCAGTGACTAGCGACGCCATTAACCATTGCCGTCGTTGACGGTGAATTGAAACGCTTTGTTCTTCTGCCATGCGATTCATCACCGCAAAGCGAAAAGTTTCGTCGGGCGAATCCGGAGGCAATTTTTGAATCGCCGTTGTTAACGACAAATAAGCAGCCATCGAATCGGCACACGCTGGACAGCGCTGAGCATGGGCGCACAATGTCGCATCGTCATCGGGTGAGATTCGCCGATCGAGCAGGTCGTTCAGTCGAGTTTCAAATTGGTCGCAGTGCATGTAGGTGCCTCCGCCAAGGCTCCACGTTTCCGAAGGATTTCAATAATTTCTTGCCGAGCTCGATGAACCCAAGTTTTGACTGTGCCCAGCGGGCAATCGAGTGCGGCCGCAATGTCGGCATAGCTGAGTTCTTGCTGGTGGAATAACAAGAACGCTTGCCGATATTCTTTTCGTAATTGCCCCAAAGCGAGTGTCAATTCTTCCGCCAAGTTATTTGCCGGCTCGGCCAAGTGCTCGCGGTCGGGCAAATGCTCAACCAGCGGCGAGGCCACCGGCCGCTGCTTCCGCCGCGACAAAAAAGTGCGGCAGCGGTTGCCAGCGATTGCCAGTAGCCACGGCAAAAATGGCCGGTCGCGGTCCCAGTTCGCCAGGCTTCTCAGCGCGCGCACAAACGTATCTTGAGCTGTGTCTTCGGCATCCTGGCGATGTCCCAGCATGCGATAACACAACCCAAAAACTTGGCCTTGGAAGCGATCAACCAAAGCCACCATCGCGGTTTGATCCCCGGCCAAGCAGCGCTCGGCCAAGGTTCGCACTTCGTCGGGCAACGTGAGCTCCTCGGTGTCTGGCGGAAGGCGATTCAAAAGGAAATACCCAGCAGGGTTAGGGTAGGTTTCAAAAGGACTGCGAATTCTGAGATAGCCCTAGCATGGCCAGATTTTGCAAGGAATGCAACAGAAGCTGCAATACCGGCAACTGATTGGGCCGTTTGTAACAATCGACGCCATGCAGATTTACCAAATCTCGCTACGGCAGATTTTGAGCCGAATTTCCGGATACCCTCTCTAAAAAGCTAGGGAGAAGAAGAAAAAGGCACATTCTGCGTGTCTCCTTTTCTGCCACAAATTCGATCACGCCAGAGGTTACGAAATGTCGCATGCTACAGATGTTTCATGGCGAAGCAGCGATCGGACTTGCTCGATGTTGCAAGCCAGGCAGACGATTCATTAAAAAAGCTGCAACCAGCCCGAATTTGCCTCTTGATTTCTTAAGCAACTTTTTTATACTTATGTACAGTTAGTAAATAAATAAACCGTACTTCGAAGTACGCCCAGTATTTTTGGTATTCGTCGAGGCTCACCGGCATTGATCGGTTGGTATTCGAGCGAAGCCCGCCCGCTGGAACGAACTTTCCGGCTTGCGGGCTTTTTTTGCGCGCATTTCCTCCTTTGAACCACAAAGACACTGAGGCATAGAGAGAAAATCAGATGCATGCAAATAGGCCAAAGATTTCACGAATGAGTTTCTCGGGTTTATCTGCTTTCATCCGTGTTCATCTGTGTTCTTTTGATTTTCCATCATTTCGGTTCCGTGCTTCACCGTCTCGGTGGCGACGAACATGAAGTGGAATTCTTCGAGAGATTCAACAACTCACCCCCTAGCGGAGTGTCAATTTTCACTGCCTTACAAAATTCATGAACAATCTAAAACCCTCGGCATTTCTCGATCCGATTCGCCCTCGCGCCGACCAATTTCAAAATC
>CAZIGP010000241.1:0-6743 GCA_964538425.1 uncultured Pirellulales bacterium
TGAAAGTTGGAGAGCTGCGGGGAAGGATCGGCCGTTGATTTCGGTCGGGTTTTTGCGTCATTTGGTTTATTTCTTCCGTTGAAACTTTCATACCGGCATTGGTGGTTGTAGGGTAAAAGTGTCGAATTTGCCGAGAGTTTTTGCCATGCGCGCGCAGAAATAATTTTTTTTGGCCAAAATCGTATGAAGGTTGGCGCGCGGAAAACACTGTAAAACACAGTGTTTTTGCCAATTCAACTTTCAGTGAACTTTCATAGCGCCTTTTGGAGCTGTTTGCCGCGCCTCGTCATTTGCCGAATGAAAGTAAGTTTTGGCGTGAGAAAGGAGGCTGAAAGATCAGGCGATTAGCTGATGCTGGATGCTAAATACTCGATGCTGGATGATCAAAGCAAAGTCTGGATGCTGGATGCCAGATACTTGATGCTGGATGAATTACCGCGCAGCAACGATCGTCACGGACTCATTACTGGCCGCTGAGTGCTTTTCTGAATTGCCAAATATCACCGGCTGGGCCTTTGCAGGGCTTGCCGCGCCAGCGCAACGGCTGGCAGCGGTATTGTATCAAATGTACACTAGTAGTCAAGTAGTCGAAAGGCAGAAGGCTGAAAGCAGAAGGCAGGAATGGCAAGTGCGGAATGGGGAGTGGGTACCCCGCATTGGGATGCCTATTACGGGGCTAGTTGCCAGTGTTTGATGGCGTCGAGGGGGAAGAGGAGCATCAGGATATTTAACGTGAGATTGTCGCGAGCGATGTAGAGCATCCAGAGTTCGAAAACGACAAACACGATTACAGATACTTTCCAGGAATAGCGGGAGGCGAAGGCGAAGCCGAGGATGGTTGCAAGTGCATCGCCGACGGAGTTTAGGATGCTGTCGCCGGTGTAATCGAGCGATGCTGTTTGTTGACGGTAGCGTTCGATGACCCACGGAGAGTTTTCGAGGAGTTCCCAGCCGATCTCGAGGGCCAGGGCGAGGACGAGCCGCCAGTGGAGCGGAACCTTCGAGGAGAGCGGCCGCAGGGCCCAGTAGAAGATGACGCCATGTAGGATGTGCGACAGCGAATAAGGATCGAGAAAATGCTGGGAGGTGCAGTGCTGCCATGCCGCGCTCCAGAAACCGATGCCGTATTTGCACCATGCGGGGCGCTGTTCGAGGACTAATAGAGCGACAAAGATGACAAGGAGTAGTGCTGTTGTGATGAATGATCGGCGGTCGAAGAGTTTGGTGTCGGCTTGCATGACGGGATTAGGGTAGAATATGGTTTACTGGAGAATATGACATTCTACTCCGTCCCGATGCTTAATCGACTGCATTTGCTAGGCGACCAAGAGACAAGACCATGAGTAAGACAGGGCGATACGATGGAATCGCTTGGGGGATTTGCTTAAACTTGCGGTGCGGCCTTTGTCTACTCGATTTTATTTGCGAGAAAGTCGCAATCAGCGAGAACCGAGCTATACGGGTTAAGCATGTTTAAGGTAAATAGCGATGCATATTCTCGATTATTTAAAAAATGCTGAGAGCCGAATTCGAGTTGATAAAGACAATGCAGTTCAATTTTCGGAATCGCCAGATAGAGAATCGGCACAGGTTGAATATCGCCTAATATGTAGCGGGGCATTCTACCCAGCACAGTTTCTGGGAGACTGGAGCCGAAGCAATGTCGCAAGAATCCTTCTTAGTCTACCGTTTGAACTACTTGTGGCGAGCCGACCTTTTGACGACTACCCCCAAGAACTCGTCCTGCGTTTCGCTGTTTCACCGATCAAAGAATCAAATGGCAAGGTGTTCCACTCTTACTATCCAGACTTTGAAATTGCATCGGATGTGGCAGCTATTTTAACACTACTCTGCCGCCGTCTGATCACAGTGTCCGGTAAGCTGCGTGAGAAATATGATTCTCCTCATGTCCCTGCAATACTGGCTGACTATCCAATACCTGTAGCCTTGCAAATGCGAGTATCCCACTGGCCGAAGCGCCCAATGCATTTTCTATACGGTCTAGACGGAATCAAGGTCAAGAGCTACCACCCACCAATGGTTGCATTCGACTCGAACCAGCTTATGCAAATCCTGCTGACACTACCAAAGTTGAAGATGGCATCTGCCGTCATTCGATCGGCAAGGCTTTACGCATCTGCAATGGAGCGAATCGAGGCCCAGCCAGATATTTGTTATCAACTTTTTATCTCTGCAGCAGAGACAATGGCGGACGCAGTGCTTGAAGAATGGGAGCCAGATAATAATGTCAAAATCGCATCAAAAAGTGGGTTGGTGACATATGCAACTGAAACGGAGAAACTGAGTATAGAGGTTGCCAAGCGGCTTGCTCTAGCGGTATCAAAAGGCAATCCGTGGTCTAGCAGAAAATTTAGAAAGTTCATAATGGACAACATCGATACGAGTGAAGTCTGCCGCGAAGATAACTTATTTGTTGTACCGCAGGAACTGTGTCCGAAAGAAGCCGAAATCGGAAAAGCGATTGGCGAAGTTTATCAGGCTCGCAGTGGTGCTACTCACAGCGGCCATTCATATCCGGCAAGCGCCGCAATTGGGCCATCTGTGATGATGCCTGTAAAAGCATTTGATTGTGTATTCAATCAGCAGCAACCATTTCCACCGATTGGTTGGTTTGAACGAGTTGTCAATAACGCTGTATGTACTTACATCCGCTCAGAAGTTAGACAGCTTTCGAATATTCCTCAGAAAGCAACAGTTGAGGAAGATAAGGAATCGGATATCGTCGATAGCGATCAACATTACGACCATTAGGGCCAGCAATATTTGATGGATGCTACTGCAACGATGCGATAAAATCTCTGGTATGGATAACGCTGCAGACAATCCGCTTTCAGACCCATTTACTGCTGTATCTCGTCCAGACCCTAGCGATCGCTTTGCTGGGTGTTTGCTTGGGTTGGCGATTGGTGATGCACTGGGGGCGCGGTTTGAAGGGCAATCGCCTGAACAGATTGCTGGGCGTTTTCGTTCGGCTGAGGCATTGATGGCAAATCCGCCAACGGGGGAGCTTTATTACACCGATGATACGCAGATGGCGATCGGTGTGGCGGAAACACTTGTCGTGTGCCAGGGTATCGACGAGGCTGAAATTTGCCGACGGTTTCTGACCAATTATGTGCCTCATCGTGGTTATGGACGTGGAGCGCGGGTGGTGCTCGACGCGATGGTGGAAGGGAAGGATCATCGGTCGCTGGCTGAAAATCATTTTCCTGGTGGATCGTTTGGTAATGGGGCAGCAATGCGCGTTGCGCCGGTCGGCCTCATGTTCCGTCACGATCATGACCAGTTGTGGCATCATGCCCGCCTTTCCGCGCTACCGACGCATGTACATCCGCTGGGGATCGAAGGGGCGCAGCTTTTGGCGCTGGCCGTTGCACTGGCGGCAAGTCTTGAAACCATCGATCGAGAAACGTTTTTCGAAACGCTCGCCGGCCGCTGCCAATCAATGGAATATGCCGGGCCTTTGCGCCGCGCGGCACGAATTGATAATCGTAAAGACCTTGCTCTGTTCGGGAATGGTATCGAGGCTACTGCTTCAGTGGTCACTGCGATTGCCAGCTTCGCTCTCACGCCTCACTCCTATGAACAAACCATCGGCAACGTAATTTTGCTCGGGGGTGACACAGACACGATTGCGGCGATGGCGGGTGCCATCAGCGGTGCGTTTCTTGGGAGGGAAGCTATTCCTCTACACTTGCTGTCGAATTTGGAAGATGGGCATCAAGGGCGGCGCTACTTAGAGATGTTGGCTGAGCAATTGCTGGCTGCGGAAGGACGGTAAGAGACCGAACAATAATTAGGCGTCAGAGTAAACCCAGGCCGCTGACCTGGGCTGGGGCTAGGTTGGCCCTTTGGGCCACAAGAGTTTCACCATGCGACGCGCGGCGGCTTGCGCAATATCTGATTAGCGCAAAAAAAGACGCTCGAGGTTTTTGGCCTCGAGCGTCTGAAGTTTTGCAGAAGCGTTTTGTTAACCTTACGCCGGGATCGGGCGGAAGATTTGGTAGGAACCAGACTTGATCGTCGACAGGTCCAACGTCGAGCGGCGAACTGGGCCGCCCATTGGTGCGTTTTGTTCCAGGAGCGTGATCACGGTGCCGACGATGCTTTCGATGATCGCGGTGTGGCCGGTCGGGCCCATCTGCGACCATGAGTTCGGGGTTTCGAACCGTGCGTTCGGGCTGAATTGGATGATGTCGCCTGGTTTCGCTGCGTTCAAGCTCATGGCTTGACCCCACACGTAGAAGCCTGGCTGATTGAAGTTCGATCCGCCTTGGGCTCCCGCGATTCGCAAGGCTTCGGTCGCCAAATCGGTGCATTCGCCACGCAAGATTCGTTGCCCGATGACGCTTTGAGCGTACGACAACACTTTCGCGTTGAAGTCGACCACCGGGGTTGGAGTGGGTGTAGGTGTTGGTGTGGGCGTCGGGGTTGGCGTAGGTGTTGGAGTCGGATCGGGATTTGGAATTGGATTCGTGTCGGTGTTCTGCGAAGCCAAATAAGCCTTCAGCCGTTCGTTCGGACGATCGGTGTTGTCCTCCACGTTGTAGTCGAACTTGGCGAGCGCGGAGTGCTTCGTCGTCGATTTGTCGTTCGACTTGAAATCGCCGCCGGGGAAGCTCTTGGTATCGTCGACAAACGTGTCGGCGCCGGTGCCACCGATCATTTTGGCTTCGGTGTTTGGCCCACCGTCGAGCAAGTCGTTACCGCTTTCGCCCCAGATGGAATCGCGGCCTGCGCCGCCGAACAATAAGTCGGCTCCGGTGCCGCCGTAAATGAAGTCATCTCCTTTGTCACCGAAGATAATGTCGTTGAGAGCACCGCCATAAAGTTTGTCGTTGCCCGTGCGGCCGTCGATGTAGTCGCTATCGTCGCCGCCAAAGATCAAGTCTTTGCCGTAGCCGCCGAGCAGGATGTCGGAGCCCGCGCCGCCGTCGGCTTCGGAAGTAATGGAAGTGCGATTATTGAATTTGTCGTTTCCGGCGTAGCCGTTGAAGACGATGTGCTTGACCGAAGCCCGGCTGTAATTTCCGGACAGGTTGCTGACAGCGCTGGCGGTTTTTGAACTGAGTTTGGCGATGACTCGGTCGTCGGTCGTCGACGATGTGCCTTTGGTGTCGATGCGGATTTCGGCCGAATCTTGGGTCGAGTTGGTCCCTTCGATGTAAAGGATGCCGGATGTTTTGTCCAAAAACATGTCGGCGGCCAGTAATCGGCGATCTTCAAGTTCTTCGATGCCGATTCGCTTTTCAATCAATGATCGAGCTTTGTTTTGCCGGCGACTATGTGTTTTTTTACTTTTCACGGCTGTATCTCCCTGCAAGTCTGAGTTTTGTGATTAGGTGCGAAAATTCGTCAGCACTTAAAGCACAGCGAAAAACTGGCAGATTTGTTACAGCCGCAGAAAAAAGTGCGGAGCGGAGAGTGCGGAATGGCCGCAGGAATCAGGAGTTAGGAGCAAGAACGCGGGCCTGGGATGGCACTATTAAGACAGTGCAAGCAAAGACCTTGGCAGCCGATTGGGCTGAGGGCCAGCGAGTGGCAATTTTGTGGGTTTTTAAGTGGTTCGACCGTAGTAGGAGAACGTCGACTTAACTTGTCCCCACGTTAAGCGGATGATACCTGGTTTTTCCGCGCTAACGTTTAATCCCCAAGGGTTATATAAGGTGATGGTTCTCTTTTTGGTGTTGCAGGCAATGACTGCATAGACGTGGAAGCCGGCGACCAAACGATTGCGGGCTTTTTGTGGGGAGCCAAAAGTGATCAGATTGCCCGCCTTGTAGGATCGAAGAAACGCTGCAAAGGTGCTTTGCCGGTTCAGGGAAACGGACGTTGAACGCAAGCCGGTGATGTGCTGTAGCGCTTTGGCTGGACTGCCTACGCCAATGGCTTCATAGGAATTTTTACCGCCGCCGTTTTTTGCCGTCCGTAGCCAACCACTTTCGTTGATTTGAGCATAGGCTTTTTCTGCCAGCGCCACCCACAAGGCATTTCGCGTGTTATTGAGTTGAGCACCGGCATTGGCAAATACGAACTTGCCTTCATTATTCACGGGCAAGAACCGATCGACCGTGACAAACTGTGCTTGCCTGCCGCGAAAATAGCGCACGGTAAACGTGCCGTCGCCGTTGTTGATGAACATTCTTGCAATACGAACGTTATGGCGTCTCGCAGTTTCCGCGAGTGAGGCCAGCAAATAACAGTCGGGGATCAGCCCTTGCTTTACATCGGTGTATTTACTGCGACCTACGAACAGTTGCCCTTTGGCTTCTACATAGCGATACGTGTAGGTCTCCCCATCTTCAGTAACGGTTGTTGAAGGGCGATCCTTTCCAAAAAACCATTTATTGACCAGCTTATTGAGATGTTCGCCGCTCGACCCGACTTCCAAGTCCCCGAGGCGCTTACCTTGATAGTGACGATTGGCTCTGTTTCCCAGCACAATGTCTTGTGAAAGGACACGCACGTAGAGCAGGCCGGTGAACAGTGACCCGTTCTCGACCACCTCGCGCATGCTTCTAAACTCGACCGCAGAAATTCTTCCTTCCCTGGCCACGCGCTGGAACAGATCGATCATGTCACGGCGGCTCAATACACCGTCAGAGAATTTTGCCTTGGCAACACGGCGCACTGTGCGATCTTGCACATTGGTATCGAACCAATCGATTGCGTCGTCGTCGAGCGTGGCAACCAGGTCAGCCTGTGGATCGGCGCGGAACGCC
>CAZIGP010000242.1:0-6733 GCA_964538425.1 uncultured Pirellulales bacterium
ACGTGACACTCGGACTGCTTGTGAAGATTAATTTGTGGGTCTTTTGGCGGTGACAAGCAGCGACCACGTTTTGGGTGCCTAGTGTGTTGATTGAGTAGTAATGTTGCCATGGCCCCCAAATGCCTGCCACACCTGCGACATGAAAAACAGCATCGACTCCACAAACAGCTTTTTCGACAATAGCAGCATCGCGAACATCACCTTGAACCATCTCAACGCCGAGTGATGCTAGTTCTGGTGATGGCGAACGGCACATGCCGCGAACTCGATCTCCCCGGGCAAGCAATTGTTCAACGATGTATCGCCCAAGAAATCCCGCAGCGCCGGTGACGAGTGCTTTCAAAGGAACGAAACCTTCAAATAAACTAAAAAGAGTGAAATGACCGCGGTAATATTCCGCGGATGAAAAAACATTACGAAAGTTGCTTCGAAGCCCAAAGGGCCAATTGCTCGCGATTGATTTTTACATTATGCCGCACGTCAACGGGTAACGATTTGTGAATCAATATGTTCTTAATTGCCGAAGTGTGCGGCATCGACTTGGCTAATTCAAGTAATTCACGAATTAGCAATTGAATTTCTTTCTTTTTGCGAGGCATCCGGTCGGGCAGCGGTTCAGCGACAATTGCCGGAGTCTGATTGCCTCGAGGCCCGAAACCCACCAATGCCGAACGATAGATGCTTGGATGCTGATTAAAAATGGCCTCACAAGGAATCGTGAACATTGGCCCCGCAGCGGTGGTCACACGCTGCGACATCCGACCCCAAAACCAGAACCGATCTTGATCGTCTAATCGGCCAACGTCTCCCATGCGATGCCAAAAGCTTGTTCCACCAGCGTCAAGAATCTTGGCTGCCGCGGTCGCTGCACTCTTGGCGTAGTATTCTGTGGTAACCACTGGGCCGCGAACAATTAGCTCACCAATTTCACCTTGAGGTAGTTCTTCCATATCGGCGGTAGTGGCAATAACATCGTCGCTGATACGAATTACTTTCCATTCAATACCGCCAAATCGACGTCCTACACAAACCCCGTCACCTTGTTCGGTTCTTGTCAGTGTTTCGCCAAACACCTCACTGGCCGAATTTGATGCCACCGGTAATGCTTCCGTCGCGCCATAAGGCGTGTGCATTTCGCCTTTGGAATGAATGCAGGTCGTCATCCTCCGCAACACATGAGCTGGCACCGGAGCGCCGGCTGACAGCACACGTTGTAATGAAGGCAAACGAATTTGGTGCTGTTCGCAATAGCGGCCGACAACATTCCAAATCGCGGGAGATCCAAATGCTTGCGTTGCCCGCCAATCGTTAACCGCCGCAATGATATTTCGCGGATTAACCTTTGCCGGCCGACTCGCGTTCATCGCTGGTATTACACTGGTTACGCCCATCGCAGCATTGAATAAGCCGAATAGCGGAAAGCACGGCACGTCGATCTCACCCGGCTCGATACCATAGAAATCGCGGATTTCAGTCACTTGCCGGTCGAAATTACCGTGGCGGTAAAGCACTCCCTTAGCTGGGCCTGTGCTGCCGCTGGTAAAAGCAATTGCAGCAGGCGTTTCCGCCGAAGTGGGTGCAATTTGAAAATTTGGTAGCTTCGAACCAACGCGACGAATGTCTTCCAGCGTAAGCCCGCCCCAAAACCAACGGTGGCCAACGGTGACATTCAGTTTTGCGTCAGGAAAACTGCGACGAGCCAACACACGAATAGCCTGCCCCATCGGAATCGCAACAAATCCATGTGGCTTGGCATTGGCAAGGCATCGCACCATATTGCTCAGGCCCATGCCAGGGTCAATCAAAATTTGCACCACACCCGCTTTCAGCAAAGCAAACACGAGCGAAACAAAATCGATGCCAGGCCGCACCAACAAAGCAATTCGCATCCCAGGCTCAATGCCCATCTCAAGCAACCCCGCCGCCATCGCCGAACTGTCAGCCTCAAGCTCAGCGAACGAAACGCTGCGATACTTCCATTTACCGCCTGTTTGATCGATAGGTTCAACAACAGCCTTGCCTTCCGGCATTGCCTTAGCCACTTCCGACAAACGCGCAGCGACATTGACAATAGATCGTGATTCCGGAGGCGTGATGATGGCATCCATGAAGCCGGTTCCACAGCAGCAGGCGCATTCCGTGTACCGCCCGCCAAAAAAATATTGTTCTCAACACCCGCTATTTCTTAATAACCGATTCCACATAATCGACGACGAGCTTGGCAACGTCTACCCCCGTAGCTTTAGCTAAGGCTTTCCAACCAGGAACGGCGTTCACTTCCAGTACGTAGATTTTGCCATCACGACCGGGTAAAAGATCGACGCCAGCAATCGGGGCGCCCACTGCAGCGGCGGCGCGGCGCGCTAAATCAATCCACTCTGGCCTGGGTTCGATTCGTTCGGCAATTGCTCCGCGGCTGACATTGGTTCGCCAATCGCTATCGTGTCGACGGCGAACAACAAGTACTTTCTCTCCTATCAGTAGCACCCGAATATCGAAACCTTCGTGAGGAATAAACTGCTGCAAATACAATACTGAACCAAGCCCAGTCAGCAAGGAGAACGCACGCTGAGCCAAAGCCTCGTCATTAATCCTTGTGATGCCACGACCTTCCGCGCCAAACAGTGGCTTCACCACAACGTCGCCGCCAAGCGTTTCAAATGCGGCGAGGCCTTGATCGACAGTTTGACAACTGGCGGTGCTTGGCACAAGCAAACCCGCGGCGGCAAGCTTCGCCAAAGCCAAATACTTATCTACGGCAACTTCAATCGACTTGGGCGGATTGAGTACAACGACTCCTACCGCTTCCAGCTGTGCAATCGCATCCATGCGAAACACAACTTGTTCGAGCGATCCCGGTGGCATCGTGCGAACTAGCACCGCATCCATTTGACGCAAATCAATTTCACCAGCATTAATCGCAAGGCTGTCTTTTAATAATGACGATGGGCCCACCATGGATGACAGATCGCGAAAGCTAGCTAGTGTTACTTCATGACGTGGCTCAGCCGCTCGACGTAAATCGGCAAAGTACCAACTATCAATGTTTGCAAGAATGCCAAGCCGCATGATTTGACTGAAAGGGTTGCTTATTGTGGCAAATCTGCAAAGACGTGGATTTAGCTGAACGATTGATGGATCACTCGCGGCACGGTATGCCCGAAGCGAAATAGATGCCCCGTATCGAGATTATTAAATGTCACCACGGCAGGACTGAAGAGCATTGGATCGATCGCATAAAACTCGCCGTTATGTCGCGCGAAAATTTCAGCAAACGGTTCACCGTGGGCAGCCGATGCACTGCTGGGCACTTTAGGGCCAAGCTGCTGAAGAGAATCGTCGTCGCCCCGTACCCACAACATCACTTCACCGCCGTACAAAATCGCATCATTGGTGCGGCCAATGCCTGCAAGATCGTCGGCCGCCACTGGTGGCAGTGGCGCCACTCCATAACCACATTCAACTCGCTTTAAATTAAATCCCAGCTCATGCAGTTTGTGCAGTGAGGTTTCGACTGAGCGCGCAACAATTTGCACGGTGCCTGCTTGGCTTGCCGTAGGGGCAACAAGTAGCGTTAGTTTATCGGCTGCAACGCCACATGCTTCGGCAATTTGTTGGCAAACCTCATCAGGCGGAATCTTGCGAGATTCCAGCACACCCACCGCAACATCAGGTTTTTCTCGATATCCAATTTGATCGAACAACGGTTCACGGCTTCCAGCAGCACGCATCGGTCCGGAACCCATAGCAAAAAACTTTTTCCCCTCTAATTTCCAGCCAGCATATTGCGAGGCCATGCATGCGGCCACCGGATGATCGGTTCGGACTTGAACAATCGGCCCCGGCCAAACAGATTCATTACCCGGAGCAAATTCGACTGTGCCTAAACCAGCCAAGCAAATTTCGGCCAGGCAACGTCCAGCTTCCAAGCCTCCTATGGCACTAATGCCGCAATCAAGAATCGTGGTGCCAGCCGTTGTGCGTTGAACTTGAATTCGCAACTGCGATGCATTGTCGATCAATTGCAGTGCGAGTTGATGAGCTGATCGATTGAGTTCCATCGTTGAATGAGTTGCAACCTTACGGAAAACATTTTTGCCATGAAGTTTATGAAGTATGTGCAGGATACTCTATCTACCGTTTTCGGACCTGCCAAGATGTTCGTAAATGCGACTCCATAGATATTGCAAGGTTGTGCAGCATTATTCAAGGAAATATTCTCCATCCCCTGATTGTTTAATGACGTTTAATGACTCTGAGATGAACATGCCCATTTCAACGAGCCTAGGGATGCAAAATCAATTAAAAACAGGGTTCTATTTCATTAAGATTTTGATTCCAGATGGAAGTGTTTCCAATGCTGACTTGGATTCGCCATCAATCCTACGTAAACTAGAGACCAACACACCTTGATCACTTCATAATTGAACTGCTGCCCCAGCTTCTCATCGCCTCATCTGGACGGACACCGCTGATGTCAATGACTAAGTCCGAAGCCGTTGGCAGCCCAACGGTCGCCCAGAATTCTCCCATCACCGAAGATTTGCAGCCGCTGCGCAGCGTTCATACGAGCAACTTTTCGGCCATCCTGCAAGAGTTTGACGTCTCGTTGCTGGTCACAACTTACCAGGCCGGTAAGTTGGTGATGCTCCGTCCCGACGGCGAGCGGCTCAACACGCACTTCCGCGGTTTTAACAAGCCAATGGGGTTGGCAGTAGAAGGTGATCGGTTGGCGATTGGCACAAGCGTCGAGATTTGGGAATACCACAACGCACCGGCCGTGGCCAAACGGCTGGAACCGGCTGGCACGCACGATGCCTGCTTTTTGCCGCGCTCATCGGTTTGCACCGGCGATATTCAAATTCATGAGATGGCATGGGGTCAGAGTCAGGAATCAGGAGTTACGAGTCAGCGAGAGCGCGAACTTTGGTTTGTGAATACGCGATACTCGTGCCTTTGTATGCGGAGCAATTTCTTTAGCTTTGTTCCGCGGTGGACGCCGCCGTTTATTTCAGCGCTTGCGCCGGAAGACCGTTGCCACTTGAATGGACTGTGCGTGGTCGATGGCCAGCCAGCCTTTGTCACGGCGCTAGGCACGACCGATACGCCCGGCGGCTGGCGCGACAACAAAAAAAGTGGTGGCCTGTTGATGGAAGTAGCGACGGGAGAAGTGATCGTGCGCGGGCTGTCGATGCCGCACTCGCCGCGGTGGTACGACGGGCGCTTGTGGGTGCTCGAATCGGGCAGCGGCGGCTTCGGCTGGATCGATCCCGCGACGGGAAAATATGAGGCCCTGACAAAGCTTCCCGGATTCACGCGCGGCCTCGACTTTTGCGGACCGCTAGCTTTCATCGGCCTATCCCAAGTGCGCGAGACCGCCATCTTCAGCGGGATTGCGATTGCCGAGCGTCCGCTCGAAGAGCGGTGCTGCGGCGTATGGGTCGTCAACATCCACACGGGCCAGACCATCGCCTACGTGAAATTCGAGGACGCGGTGCAAGAGATTTTCGCGCTGCAAGTATTGCCCGGGGTGCGATACCCGGATGTAATCAATGACCAACCGCAAGTGATTGCCAATTCGTTTGTCGTGCCAAATGAGGCGCTCGGTTTTGTGCCAGAGCCGCTGCGCCATGTTGCCAGAGAGAACAAAGAACATTCCACCCCTGAGGAAATACTGCGATGACTTTCAAGCAATGGATGAGCGATGTGTTCGGTACCAAGTCGAGAGCGGAGCGCGCTTCACGGCGCAGCAAAGGCCAGCGGCCGGCACGACGCGGATTTATGGCGCGCGTGGAGCCGCTGGAAGATCGGCGGATGCTCGCTGTGCTCACCGTGAACAGTTTGGCGGACGGCAGTCTGGCCAGCTTGGCGAACGACGGCAAGCTGCAACTGCGCGAGGCCATTCAAATTGCCGTCAACTCTGGCACGACCATTGAAGGTATATCCACCGACTCTCTCGACATCGATCACACCATCCGGTTCGCCCCTTCGCTCGACGGCCAGACGATCAAACTGAACACCTTCATCAACGAATTGACGAGTGCCATTGGCGAAGAAACGATGCCCGGCCCTTCGGCCTTTGTGATTCGGCACGGCGTCCACGTGACCATCGACGGCGAGACCGGTTTGAACCAGGGCATCACCATTGCGCGCGACTCCACGGCAGCGGCCTTCCGCTTGTTCTTTGTCGATTCAAACTCCCAGTTGACCTTGGAGAGCCTGACACTCAGCGGCGGCAAAGCTCTTGGGTTCAACGGAGCTAGCGGCGGCGGGGCTGGTGGTGGCGGCGCCGCCGGTATGGGTGGCGCGATTTTCAACAAAGGCATGGTCGAGCTGCACAACAGCACGGTGACCGGCAACAGCGCTGGGGGTGGAAAATCCAACGGCGGCGGTGGCGGCGGCGGTCTTGGGGCAGCGCGCGCCGCTGGAGAACTCACCCCCGACTCGCAACCCGGCAGCAACGACGGCTTCTTCGGGCGCGGCGGCGACGCCGGCGGGCCTAACGGCGGCGAGGGGGGTACCTCACCCACCAGTTCGAATGCAACCTCGGGCCAGTTCGGGGGTGGCGGCGGCGGCGGATACGGTTTTGGCGGCTTTACTACGGCGGGAATCCCCTTCAGCCAGCCAGGCGCGCACGGCGGGTTCGGTGGCGGCGGTGGCGGCGGCTGGTCGGTCAATTCTTTCGGTGACGGCAAACCTGGCGGAACCTGCGGGTTCGGCGTCGGCGGTGGTG
>CAZIGP010000243.1:0-6731 GCA_964538425.1 uncultured Pirellulales bacterium
GGTCTTTATAAAGGTTTGCCAAATGGCCCGAAGTTGTAGCGATTTCAAAGTAATCTGGGTTCGGCAAGTTTTCGTAGATTCTGAGCGCTTCACGGTAAAAATGTTCTGCTTCAGCATATTTGGCTTGATCGACCCACACGATGGCCATGTTGTTGTAGAGCGTAGCCACTTCCAAACTATTGGGATCTAAATGCATCAGCAGAATTTTTAGCGCTCGCCGATAAATCTGCTCGGCTTCGGCAAACCGTGCTTGATGCCAATAACAAAGACCTAAGTTATTCAGCGTTTCACCAATCACCGCGTGGTCGGGCCCAAAAGCCCTTTCCCAATGGAAGATTGCTCGTTGAAACGTTGCTTCCGATTCCGCGTAACGGCCCTGCTTTTCGTAGACCATTCCAAGAAATTGGAGAGGAGCACCAAGAAGTCCGTCGTTGCCAGGAAAGGCCCGACGGGCAAGCGTAATCATCCGAAGTGTATTTTTTTCTGCTTGCGCGAACTGCCCGGCTTTCATCGTCGGCAAGAACAGTTTGTTCAGCCGCAGATACTCTGCCTGGTCTTCTTCAAAACCTGCCAGAACGATGTTTCGATTGAAAGTTGAAAGCGTCACATACGCTGACACAATGGCCAGCAACCACCGCCCAAGCTGTCGTTTGATTTGCCGATTCATCAGGAAACATCCAAAAGTGCTATTCGTCGTTAGTTTATCCACATTGGTGAGGCGAAGCCAGCAAAGTCGTTCGGTCATGGCAGCATGGTCAATGCGGCGGCAGCTCCAGCCAATTCGACGCCTTCAAAAGCGAAAAAGTTCCCTCTGCCTGAATCGCTTAGAAAAACGACGAGATGATTAGGACTTCGATAGAAATCGCCAATACATGATGTAAATGCTAGAGATTATCGCCGCGCGATTTGCAGTGCGTAATAGGCGATAAAGGCGCACGAAAATGTCAGCAGCCAGTCTTGAATGGTAAACTGGCTCGTGCGATGCATCAGCGAGTGAAAGAATTCGATGGGTTGCATGGTGTAAATTCAGGACACAAAAACAGTTTTCTACCTACTACAAGTATAGCTCGCTGCCGGCATGCCCTGAGAAAGATTATTAAGAAGCCGGCACACTACTGCTTGGCTACCGTTCGGGGCGACTTGGCTTTTTCGATAGCTTTTAAGCCGGCAAGGGCTTGGTCTTTAATCGAGCCAGTGCTGCGCCGCTCGGCCATTTGGAAATAGATTTTTGCCAAGCCGGGTTGACCTTCGTTTAACTTTTCTTGAGCGCGCTTCAGGTAGGCTTGTGCCTCTAGTTGTTGTGCATTTTCTTCATTGTTTGCCTGGGTACGAATGGCTGCAACACTTTGAGCAAAGCTGGGAGTGCGATTGATCGCAACGTTAGCGCCGCGGCCTGGAATGAAATTATCCGACAACTTATCTTGCCCGAGTAATTGAGCCTCGAGCGCGTCGAAGTCGTGAATGTAGGCGCTGACCCACATTCCACCGCCCCCTGTCGAGCGACCAATTGCTGAGTTTGTAAACGGCCTACCACCCAGCCCTGGAATGCCTCGCTGCGTACTACCTGCTGACGAATAGTTGACGCCGCCAAGATAAGTGGAGCCACGATCGGGCACTAATACCGTAGTATCGACACTAAAGAAATGAAACGTCGGGAGTTGCACAACCTGAGCGGCAGCTTGGTTTGTGTGAATCGTCGCCAAGCTGGCAACCATCGTCGATACGATCGAAAGAAGTCGAAACGTACTCATCAGATCACACTTTCCTGGTGGCCCTCCCACATCTGTGATTATATCTCTTGTACAACGATGCAGGCAATGTTTTATCAGCAAAATTCGTCTCGAAGCGTGATTATTGCGGGCGGCGCTTCACCAGTTTGCCAATTTCAACCGCCCAAAACCCGACCGTCGATATGGCGATTGCGATGCTCAAATCGCTAAGGGGCAATGGTCGACAATGGAACCACCGTGCGAACAGCGGAATATAGACAATGGCCAGTTGTAACCCAGCGCCTATTAGAAAAGCTAAGGCCAATCGCCAATTGCTCCAGGGAGGTTGGCCGAAAAAGGATCGGCTCGATGAACGAAGTGCCAGCACATGGAACAATTGAGCAAACGAAAGGGTCACAAAAACCAACGTCTGTGCCGAGGCAAGTTCTGCAGAGCTAGCAGCTTCATGATCGACCGTTTGGTGGATTGGGACGCCAGAAAGACCTCTCCAAAATATTGCCAGACAAACCGTGGCCATAATGACGGCGACAAGGATGATCCCACCTGCTAAACCGCCCGCGAAAATACTCTCTTCGCGCCGCCGCGGTAGACGACGCATCGTTTCGCGCTCGGCCGGTTCAAATGCCAGTGCTAGTGCAGGGAGCCCATCGGTCACCAGATTGATCCAAAGCAAATGCACGGGCAGCAGCGGCAAAGGCCAACCGATCAGAATCGCAGCGACAATCACCAGAATTTCGCATAAATTTCCTGTCAGCAAATAAACAATGAATTTGCGAATATTGTCATAAACCACACGGCCTTCCTCCACGGCAGCTACAATCGTGGCAAAGTTATCGTCGGCCAAAATCATTCGTGAGGCTTCTTTGGTAACATCCGTGCCTGTAATGCCCATCGCCACACCAATGTCTGCTTGTTTCAATGCCGGGGCGTCATTCACTCCATCGCCGGTCATTGCCACCACACTACCACGTGCCTGATGAGCACGAATGATTCGCAATTTATGTTCCGGAGTAACGCGAGCGTAGACAACTGTTTGCGGTGCTCGATCCTCAAGTTCGTCATCATTGAGATTATCGAGATCTTCGCCGCTGAGGACATCGTCGCTCGGTCTCCACAAATCGAGATCCTCGGCAATCGAAATTGCCGTGCGGCGATGGTCGCCGGTGATCATGACGGCTTTAATTCCTGCGTTGCGACACTGAGCGATTGCTTCGCGAGCTTCTGGGCGTGGCGGATCGACGATGCCGACAAAACCAAGCAGCGCCAAGTTCGATTCAGCTTCGTCGGCAGAACTTGGCGGAGCTTCGGAGTTCCAAGATCGCTTGGCTATCGCTAGCAATCTTCTCCCACGACCGGTGAGTTCGCGCATTTTCTTTTCGAGCCGCTGCCGTTCCTCCGAAGTTAGCTCGACCTGTTTGTCTTCGACGTCGGCTAAATGCGAGGAAAGTTTCAAGATTGTTTCGGCGGCCCCTTTCACGTAAATCACTTGTTTTCCCGCAGGCGATTTGTGCAACGTGCTCATTCGCTTACGATCAGAATTAAAAGGAAACTCGGCTTCGCGGGGCCATGCGGCGCGAAGTTTCTTCACATCCATTCCAGCTTCTTCGGCAGCTACGATCATTGCCTTTTCTGTAGCGCTGCCGGCACTCTGAGAATCGTCGCCGGACTGTGCGTCGTTGCATAAAACTACCCCGCGCAATAATTCTTGATTCAGCAAATCGTCGTTACGGTGAGACACGATCTCACTGACCGACATTTGATTTTGGGTTAGCGTACCCGTCTTATCGCTGCAAATGACGTCGACCGAGCCAAGTGTTTCGACCGCCGCCAATTGTCGAACGATTGCTTTCCGGCGCGACATACGTTGAGAGCCAAGCGCCAAAGCGATCGTAATCACCGCCGGTAATCCTTCGGGAATTGCTGCGACGGCCAAACTCACGGAAATGAGAAACATCGTTTCCAAATTTGCATTGCCGCGCAAAATTCCTGTTACAAATACCACCACGCAGATGACTGCGACGACAACGGCCAAACGCTTACTGAATGCCGCCAATCGATCTTGCAGTGGCGTGCGTACGGCCTGAGTCGTTCCCAAGAGCGTGGCAATTTTTCCCAGTTCGGTATTCATCCCGGTTGCTGTCATGAGGGCCCGACCGTGACCTCGCGCAACAGCAGTTCCTGAAAACACCATCGAGTTCCGGTCTGGCAATGCAGTTTCCGGCGGCAACGGCTCAATCTGTTTTTCGGCCGGCATCGATTCGCCGGTTAGCGGTGATTCATTCACTTCCAGCTCAACCGCCAATGCCAGCCGACCATCGGCCGGCACGATCACACCCGCTTTGAGTTCAACAACGTCGCCGGGCACGAGTTGCTCGACAAGTACATCGATAAGTTTGCCGTCGCGCCAAACGTGAGCAGTGGGCTGTGACAACTTCTTTAAGGCAGCAACCGCCTTTTCTGCGCGCCGTTCTTGCGAGAAACCAATAGCACCGTTAGCAAGCACAATCGCCAAAATCAGCAAGGAATCATGCCAATCGCCGATGATGACACTGACTGCCGCGGCCAACAGCAGTAATGCAATCATCCAATCGGCGAATTGGCTTAGCAAAATAAACCAAGCGCTGCGTGGCGGGGCTTCCTGCAGCCAATTGGAACCAAATTGTTTCAATCGCTCGGCTGCCTCTTGATCAGAGAGGCCAGTCTCGACGCTGGTTTGAAATTGACGCGCGACAACCTCGATCGTTTCTGACCACGGGCGCTCGGATTTTACTTCCATGGGCACGCCGCTCACTACTTTCTCAATCCTGCGAGTGCATTACAGACTTTGCTTTAATTTCTTGGAAATCTGCTCCACTTGTTGCTCCAGAGAGACGGTTGTATCAACTTCGACCGCTTGGATTTCTGGAGGATTTGGCTCCTCCTCCTTTCGTTGCTCGGCGTACAGCTCTGGCCGCGCTTCGGAAGGATTGTGACCCGAAACTAGCCGAGTTGCTATTCGCTGCAGAGCTATTTCTTCTGGGCAACGGCAATGAATGAATAAAATTGGCAAATTCTGCGCCGCGGCAATTTTTTTTGCGGCCAGGCGAAGCCGAGCATGAGGAAAAGCTCCGTCGAGAATTACCGGTACGCTTTCTTTCAGTTGATGCTCGGCGCGGCCAAACATCTCGTCGTATACCCGATTGCGATCCTCAGGGCGATAGTTTCCCGAGCCATAGCTGACGGGCCCTTCGCTCTTGCCTAACAGTTCGCGGCGAATGACATCGGTAGCTAAAACCTTCGCGCCAAATAACTCAGCCACGCGAGAAGCTAATGTGGATTTGCCCGAGCCCATTAAGCCGCTGATCACCATCAAAAATGGCGGCGGCAGTTGCCGATCGTAACGCTCGGCCCATTGCAAGTGCCGCTGGGCTTCGGCATACGATTTTGTTTGGTCTTCACCAGACTGTTGCTTAGCACGTAGCACGGCGACTTTAGCACGCACACAAGCACGATAACTACGATAAAACGCGACCAGTGGCTGCGGAGGAGCATCGGATAACAACTTGGTGGTCTGATCAAAAATGTGTCGTCCCAACTCTTCCGCACCGGCGAAATCACACTCGGTGGCTAGAAAACTAAGCTCATCGGCGATATCGAGATGGCGAAATTCAGCATTGAATTCGATGCAATCGATGATGGCTGGCTGGATCGAATCCTTTCCACCGTTGGTTGTTCCCATAGCAGCCAATTCATTACTCGATAGTAAATAGATGTGTTCTGGACGCAGATCACCGTGGCCGTCGATAATTCGTCCTTCCTGCACACGCTTGTCAAACAATTCAGGTTGAAGCCGCAGCAAGCGAAGCTGCGCTGCATGAATCCGATGGATCAACGCCTGGTTTAATTGATGCTCGTGAAGCAATAGCTCGTCGCGATTGGCTCGGACGTGCTGCTCGATTTTGGCGCGGTACTCCACTGGCTCAATCGACAGCGGCTTAGCAGAGCGATAAAAGCCAGCGAGGTAATTTCCGATCGCATCCGCGTCGGCAATCGTGGCTTGCTTCGATTGAATTCTTGTCAAGAAAGTTGCCTCGTCAGGCAGGCGGCGCATTTTGACAAGCCAATCGACAGCAGCCAAGCTGGAGTCCTGGCTGCTGTCATCGAGAAAATAGCGGCCGTTTTCATCACGGCGCACCGCGACTAACCCCAAATACACATCATGCGTCAGTCGCCGGTTGAGCCGAATTTCCTCTTCACAAGCCTGCCGTCGCAGCTCGACCGTGCTGAAATCGAGGAACTCAAATCGCACGGGCTTCTTGAGTTTGTAGGCAAACCGATCGGTGAGAAAAACGCACGAAATATGCGTTTCAACGCAGCGAACAGCCCTAGGAAGTTCGGCGTAAACCGTCGGAGCAGAAAGCCAATCGGTTAGCGAATTTGAAGTGTGGAGTTCAACGTGCGAAATCGTCGACTTCGGTTGTTTTGGAGTCGCAGCCATTACTCCGCACTCCGCATTCCAAACTCCGAACTTCGTTTATTGCCGCACGCGCTCCAAATATTCACCCGTGCGGGTATCGACCTTAATCATATCGCCCATTTCAATGAACGCCGGGCAGATGACTTCTGCGCCAGTTTCCACTTTGACCGGCTTGGTCAGTTTGGTAGCTGTATCGCCGCGAACGGCAGGTTCACAATAATCCACCTTCAGCACCATTTGATTCGGCGGATCGATACTAATCGGATTTTCGTTGAACAGCATCATCGAGCAAACCGTGGCCTCTTTGAGCCACTTGGCTGCTTCGTCCACCTTATCGCTCGATAGCTCATACTGATCGTAGGTTTTGTTGTCCATGAAGACAAATTGATCGCCTTGACGATACAGGAACTGCGCTTCGATTTCAGTGATGTCGGCGGCTTCTAAACTATCGCCGCTTTTGTAAGTGCGATCGAGCAGCGTGCCGCGAACCAAGTTCTTGAGTTTGCACTTGTAAAGCGCTTGGCCTTTACCTGGTTTGACGAACT
>CAZIGP010000244.1:0-6722 GCA_964538425.1 uncultured Pirellulales bacterium
CACCGGCAGCAAGCTGCGTCGCCAATTGCTCGCCAATGGTTTCATTGAGCATTCGCTTGGTGAGTAACATCGCTTCTGGCGAGCACTGTGCGATTTCACCAGCAAGTTGATGGGCACGGGGCCAAAGTTGTTCCGCAGGAAGCAATTCATGATAAATACCCATTTGATATGCCATTTCTGCGGCAATCATTTGGGCGCTCATTAGCAGATAACCAGCTTTGCCGGCCCCTAGCCGAAATGCCAATAAGGGTGCGACTAAACCGGCCACTATGCCGCGTTTTGGTTCTGGTAATCCAAACTTTGCCTCCTGAGAGGCCAACACAATGTCGCACGCCAGCACAAGCCCTGCTCCACCGGCGACGGCAGGGCCGCTAATCGTAGCGATAATAGGCTTGGGCAAACGCAACATGGCTTCGATTACGTCGCGATAAGCTGCAGCATCATCATGCCACAGTTCTTGAGCATTTGCTGCTTTGGCGGTCTCTTGCATCTCGTTCAAGTCCATGCCAGCACAAAATGCCGATCCACTGGCAGCCAGTACAATGGTGCGCACTCGACGTTCGCAGCGCAGATCTTCAATGCCTTGGATTAGTTCGGCCAACAATGCACGTGTGAGCGCATTCCGTTTTTCCGGCCGATTGAGAATCAATGTGCCGGTTGATTCATGAACGTGGACTTTGACTAGCGACGAATGGTTCGACATGCAGCACCAAGTGCAGCAAACACAAAATAGGAACGAACCGATATTGTAGCGGGTTTATAAAAAGACAGCGACTGGCTAATAATTGTCGCTTATAAAAGCTATGCGCAGCCTTGGCCGCCCAGCAATTACAAATACCAGTCATCTGGCATCATCTCAGCCAATGCTTCGTCGGATGGTGCCGGCAGCGGCAGCTCGAGAATGGCAGTCCCTAGTAACTTACCCTGGGTGTCGGTCCGGAGTGATTTACTTGCACCTCCGGCCAATGCATTGTGCAGGACAAAATTAAGTGCATCCACTTTGCCTAATTCAAATCGTTCGACGCAAGTGCAGCCAAGTGCGGAGAAATAATCCATGACACGTTGCGGAGTCAATTCTCGCAGCAAAAATTCGTATCCGGAACGCGTATAAGCAACCACACAAATATTTGCATGATTACCCTTGTCGCCGCTGCGTGCATGTGCGATGAGCCCAAGAGTAATCGACTTTTCAAGTTTAAGCATCGTCGTGGTGAGGTGGGAATTTGGCTGGCTAAGTTTTCGTGCAGGCGGGTGTAAAAGCCGTTCCAAAGAAAACCTAGCTCATCCAGCGAGCAGCGGAGCGAACACTTATCTTGGGAACCACAGATTTTTTTGATACTAGCGTAGGCCAATACGCATAGACGGGGCGAACCGGCGGCCGGCCGGCCGCATAACCGGCCAATCCCGGCGGTCCGCTAGTGATCAGCGGTGCAAACTCTCGGGTGAATCGTTCGACAGCTTCTCGACGACGATCCTGTACTGCAATTCGCAACACCACTTCCCGTGTGGCGCAACCATCGGCAGATGCCGACGATTGTGATTGAAGATTCCTGGCCTCCGTCTTCTCTTCCGTGGCTTGTAATTCCTGCAGGCCTACTGACACAGCGTTGCCTGCGCCAAGACATTCAATCAATTTGTTATCAAATGTCAAGCCGGCACTTTGCAATCGCTTAAAAATTATTTCAGCGCACGCGTGAGCTTTGGCTACACAGTCGTTGCCATAAACTAATAATTGTCCTGCTGCTGTGAAGCCGTCTTGATATGCTAGCGATACTTTATAATTGGACGGCGCATTCTGTCCTGTTGCACCGCTTACCGCCACGCGATTGTGACTGACGTCTTGGATTTGCACGGTGGTAAAATCGACATCGACATCAGGCGTAAGGTAGTGCGCGGGATCGCCAATTTCGTAGCCAAGTTGTTCAGTGACGGTGTGTCGATTGACTAAACCACCCGTATTTTCTGGTTTAGTAATAATGCAAGAGCCGTCTTCTGTAATTTCAGCGATGGGATATCCAACATCGGCGAGGTCAAGCTTTTGCCAATGTCGAAATAGCCCCCCCGTCACTTGAGCGCCACATTCAATCAGATGCCCGGCGACGCTGAATCCTGCGAGAAGATTCCAATGATCCCATGAATGGTGGAATTCGTGCATCGCAGGTCCAACGGTTAAGGATGCATCTGCGACACGCCCTGTAATGACAATTCTTGCCCCCCCGGCAAGAGCTTCGGAGATGGGTTGTGCACCCAGATATGCATTGGCACAAACGATCGGAGATTTGAGTTCCGAAAGGGGCTGTTTCGTATCGAGGTTTTCAAATGGACAGCCCGCTAGTTGCAAATCTGGTAGTTGCGAAAGTAGATCGTCACCAGTTACAACACCAATGAGAGTATCTCCAAGCCCTGCTTCCTGTAAAACTTTTCCTGCAACTGCAGCACAGGCGCTCGGATTCATTCCGCCCGCATTGGTTACAATTTTTAACCGAGGTTGAGTTTTTAGCGCGGGCAATAAACTTTGCAATACTTCAATAAAATCCGAGGCATATCCTAACTTCGGGTCTTTTTCTCGTTGCCGAGCCAGAATAGACATCGTCAATTCGGCAAGGTATTCCAACGTCAGGTAATCAACCTCGGCCCGTTCCACCAACAATCGCGGCGCATCAAGATTATCACCCAAAAAACCTGCGCCGTTGGCGATTTTAAGTGCCATATTTTTTACACCTGAAATACTCCCAGCCTGAACGGTTCTTGATCAACGTGTCGGGTTGCTATTTCCAATGCTGTCATTAATGTTTCGCGAGTTGTTGATGGATCGATAATTGCATCTACCCAGCCTCGAGCAGCAGCATAGCGAACATCGGTTTGACGTTGGTAGTTGGTTTTTACAGTATCTCGCAATTTTGCTAATTCGTCGGCATCGATTTTATCTCCTTGGCGTTGCAAACTCTTTACAGCGACTTCCAGCAATGTTTCGGCGGCTTGCTCGCCTCCCATGACAGCAACCTGGGCCGTTGGCCAGGCAAAAATGAAGCGTGGATCGAATGCTTTCCCACACAGGGCGTAGTTGCCAGCGCCGTACGAGCCGCCGGTAATCAGCGTGATTTTTGGAACGCGTGTGTTGCTAATAGCATTAACTAGCTTTGCACCCGCTTTGATAATTCCGGCTCGCTCCGAATCGCGACCGACCATGAAACCATTGACATCTTGCAAAAAAAGAATTGGTAACCAGTCTTGGTTGCAGTTCATCACGAACCGAGCTGCCTTTTCGGCGCTGTCCACATACAGCACACCGCCAAATTGGTAGGGCCCCTCAGCGGGGCGTACCCGGTGATGCTGATTAGCAACGATACCGATCGAAAACCCGCCGATTCGTGCCGTGCCACATACAAGGGTTTGGCCGAATTCAGGTTTATACTCGTCAAAACTCTCGGCATCCAAAAGGCAATCGAGGACATCGCGCACTTCATAACCACTCTGAGAATTAATGGAGAGTATTTCGTGAATATCTGTTGCGGGCAATTTTGGAGCCCTGGTTGCTAAGCGTGAAAAAGGCGCAAGAGGATTAGGGTCATCTGGGCGAATTGCTGCTGCTAAGCGACGTAATCGTTCTAAACATGCTTCATCTGTTGGATCACGATAGTCGATCGTGCCGCTTACTTGAGCGTGCATTGCAGCTCCGCCGAGTTCTTCGTGAGAAACCTCCTGGCCGATCGCGCTTTTTACCAAGGCAGGTCCTGCCAGGTAGAGTCCTGAACCTTCGGTCATCAATAACTTATCGCATAACACCGGCAAATATCCGCCGCCTGCAACACAGTTTCCCATGATGGCAGCAATTTGCTGCAAACCCATCGCAGAAATCACTGCATTGTTACGGAAGATGCGACCAAAATCGTCTTCATCGGGAAATACATCTTCTTGGAGTGGCAGAAACACACCGGCTGAATCGACCAAGTACACCAGTGGCAAACGATTTTGGGCCGCAATACGTTGTGCTCGCAGTACTTTTTTGGCTGTTGCCGGAAAGAATGCGCCGGCTTTGACCGTGGCATCATTCGCGATGATCATGTGTCGACGGCCGCTGACTGTGCCTACTCCAGTGACAACACCTGCTGCAGGGGCTCCGCCCCACTCAGTATACATTCCCCATGCAGCCCATAACCCTAGCTCGAAAAACACACTATCCGGATCGATCAACTGTTCTATTCGTTCTCGTGCCGTTAACCGGTGTTTTTTGTGTTGTCGTTCAATCGCTGTCGGACCGCCACCGAGACGGATATCTGCTTCTTGCTCGGCAAGCTGAGCGATGAGTTCGAGAGATTGCGATCGAGAGGATTTTGCAGTCATTTATTACGGTGGAGGTGCTAAAGAAAGCATTAAGGATTACTATCAAATAGCAATCAATCCAACTTCGCTAACATAGATACCATTAAGGAATTCTACGATATTCCCTGAAAGCATATCTTGTTAGCTTTAGCCTTTTTTGTTTCTTTCCGCTTAATGGTTTTAGCTTTACTTCGTAAGAATTGCTACCCAAAATGCGTCGTTCAATTCTTTCTTGGCTGGGGCAGCATGAATAAGCTCTGTTGACAAGCAATTCAGAGATTTGCTTTAAACTTATTCGGAATCACTCTCTCCACTTAGTTTTTTCCGCAGTGTTGCTCGATGAATGCCGAGGAGCGTAGCGGCTTGAGCGCGATTTTGATTCGTGGCGGCAAGCACGGTGTCAAACAAGGCAGGTTCCGTAGCGCTGAGAAATCGTTCGTAAAGATCTTCTGTACGATAGGCGGCCGTAAGTTGTTGTTCGGTCCAACTACGCACTTGTTGATGAAGTTCCGCCATTGGTTCGGCCGAGGCATGATCGCCTAACTTTGTCGCAGGGGGCAAGTGTTCTGGAGCAATGGCGCCGCCACGTGCCATCAATGCGCCATGTTCGATAGCATTTCGTAACTCGCGAACATTGCCAGGCCAATCGCGGCGACAAAGTTCCCGCACTGTTTCTGTCAGAAGTACAGGAACGGGTTGATAGGGACCAACCGAACGACGCAAAAATAGTTCTGCTAGCGCTGGAATGTCTTCACGCCGTTCGCGTAACGGAGGTAAATGGATTTCAAACACTGCTAGGCGGAAAAATAAGTCCTGACGAAATCGCTTTTCAGTACACTCATGGCGCAAATCTCGATTCGTCGCCGCGACAACACGAAAGCTCGTTCGACGTGGACGTGTATCACCGACAGGAGTGACTTCGTGTTGTTCGAGCACGCGGAGCAATTTCACTTGCACGCTGAGCGGAATATCCCCAGCTTCGTCAAAAAATACGGTTGCGCCATTTGCTAGTTCTAACAGCCCTTGCCGTGTGGCGGTTGCGCCAGTAAATGCCCCTTTTACGTGACCAAACAGTTCGCTTTCGACCAATGTTGGACTAAGTGACGCCAAATTGACAGGCACCATTGGCGAATCAGCTCGGCTGGAATGTCGGTAAATCGCGCGGGCAACCAGTTCTTTTCCCGTGCCACTTTCGCCGCTAATCAGCACCGCAGCATCGGTAGGTGCGACCAATGCAATGCGTTTGAACACTTCCTGCATTGCAGGGCTGGTTCCGAACAATTCTTCATCAGTCGACGCGGGCTGATTGATTTTCTCGATTAAACCGGTCCCTGGCTCTGGCATAGCCAGTGCTCGATGAATAACGGCGGCCGCCTGATCCAAATCAAAGGGTTTAGGCAAATAATCAAAAGCCCCTTCGCTAAGTGCAGCAACGGCAGTGTTCAAACTACCAAAAGCGGTGATGACGACGATTGGCACGGGACCCGCCACCTCGCGGAATTTACTCATCGCGGTCAGGCCATCCATCCCGGGCAGCCGTACATCGAGCACTACCAAATCAGGTTTTGCTTTGGGCACACGATTCAATGCTTCCTCTGCAGAAGACGCTACACTGACATCATGCCCTTCGCCACTCAGCAGCCGGCTAAGACCCCAGCAAATGCTTTCTTCATCATCGACAATTAAAATGGAAGACATGGTTTGTATATGGCGGATAAAGAATTGCGAATGAAGAAAACTTTAGTTTGGATCCAAAGGCATGATTGTTATATAGGGGTTGCATTCACTGTTTGCTGCTCAGTTTTTTGCTCTTGGTCCTCTATTTTTGGAAACCACGCTTCAAAACACGTTTCACTACTACAGCGGCCCCATTCTAACCGGCCGCCATGCGAGGCTGCAATTTGCCGGGCAACAGCTAAACCAAGGCCCACGCCTTCGGGTTTGCTGGTGGAAAATGGCTCAAAGAGCCGATCGACAATTTCCGATGGCGGGCCAGGGCCATTGTCGATGACTCGCAGTGCGAGTTTGCCTGCTTGGTGGATGTTTTCAATCCTTACTCGACCACCTGGGCCTGTGGCGTCGGCTGCGTTAAGCACTAAGTTCATTAGTAGCTGGCGAAGTTGATTGGGATCGGCAAATAGACCATCGGTTGTCAGTGGTCCGTCATTTATCACGGTTAATTCAATTCGGCGGTGTCGAAGTGATGGGCCAAGCAGATGAACCACTTCGTCGACCACCTCGGAGAGTTGGCAAGAAACTTTACGAGGCGCGGCGGAGGCTTCGACGTTTGCTTGGGGTGCGGCCAGAAATTGCTTTAGGTTTTCTTCCGTCAGTGTCAATTGTCGTAAGGCGACTTCGAGGCTCTCGTGGTCAGCATCGCATTGGCGGGCATGAAGTTG
>CAZIGP010000245.1:0-3417 GCA_964538425.1 uncultured Pirellulales bacterium
CGGTCGTTTTCAGATATATTAATCAGCGCCGTGTAAGGTGCGGCCGCATGAAAAGCCGCAATTGGATCTTTTTCTTCAATATTTGCGTGAAACGTGTCGTACATCATGCGGCAGCTCGGGTGATTCACATCTTGAATGAATCGCACAGTGTCGGCCACATGATTAAGAAAATAACACTCAAAACGGTTGAGGTATTCAACAGCGAGCTTAACGCCAACTTTTTCAGCATGTTCGGCCACTTGACGCATGCTATCGACACCCCATTTCCATTCATCCGATGTGGCCTGCTTCCCAGAAAATTCGCCAATCGCAGAATGATACGGACCGACCAACGTTTCAATGCCTGCCGCCGCACAGCAATCGAGCGTGCGTTTGTTGGCTTCAACTCCAGCGGCGCGAATTTTTGCGTCAGAGCTAATAGGATTATCAGCCGCAGTGCGCACGGTAACAGCAGTGCGGCGCAAATCGAGATCGTTCAACCGCTTACCCCATGCAGCATAATCGAGGCTCAGATCAAACAGTGGAATTTCAACGCCGTCCCAGCCTTGCTTTTTGAGCATTTCCAGCACCGGCAACATGCCGTCGTGTAAACGATCGGTCCATAACAGCAGATTCATTCCAAATTGCATGAGTTGCTCCAGTTAATATGTTTTTAGCTTAAACTACCAATGAAATAGAATGAGAAATAACTAACTCGCGATTTTTCGCCAGTCAATTGAGTTGCCATTTAGATGTTATCCTGCGACACGGTAATTCGAGGTTTCGTCCTTGAGCAGTTCCTTTTGACGTGCGGCCACTTGGTGTCGCGCCGCTGCTAACACTGTGATGAACGATTCTGGCAGTGCGGGTAGACGAACTCGGCGTAGCACTTGATTCAATCGAAACAATAGTTTGCCATCGTCGGCATAATCGAACAAGAACCGTTCACGGCAAAATCGTTGTACAAACCAACCAAAATGTTGGATTGGACGCTGGGCGATGCGGTTTAATATTTGCTCTAAAACCGTAAGGTCGAGCGATTCCATGGCCGTATAGTAAGCGTGCAGTTGTTTCGGCTCCGAGGCGGCAATCGCAGAATCCAGAAGTAATTCAACCAAGATATGACCGAGAAAACTTGGCCGGAAACCCGCGTCGCCAGGTAGCGCATCTCGGCAAACAATCGTCAACTGCCATGATAAGTCGGTAAAGGCCGCCGTGGTATGAAACCAGCGATCGTCTTCATGGTGCTGAATAATACCGCGTGCAAATGCCGCCATGTTTTTATCGCTGTCATCAACGAACTCTACTGCACGGCGAGATCGTATCCTTACTCCACGATTCACCACGCATAACCAATCGGGCAGTGCCGTGCCTGCTAGAAAAAACGGATCCTCAATATAATGCCGGCCATGGGCAAAATAATTCATGGTGATGGCTATGAACGAAGAGGATTCAATTTCTGTGAGGTTTTCATCCAGCGTGATAACGCTAAACTAATCGTGTTATTCATTTTAGCGGTGAGATACAAACATGGCAGTGCTGTTGCAAGTAAAAAATGCCCATAAAAGCTTCGGTGAGCAGATATTGCTCGACGACGCCGAGGTAACGATTACCGACGATGCCAAGGTGGGATTTGTCGGGCGTAACGGAGCCGGTAAAAGCACCCTGCTGCGAATTCTGCTGGGGGAAGACGAACTCGACCAGGGTGAAGTAATACGCCATCCCAAGCTGCGTCTAGGTTATTTGCGGCAGCACGATCCGTTTCTACCAGGCGAAACGGTACTGGAATTTTTAATGCGTGACAGCGAGCAGCCCGATTGGAAATGTGGCGAAGTAGCTGGACAGTTTGAATTGAAAGGTCCAGTGCTTCAAAACCCGGTTGCAAAGCTTTCTGGCGGTTGGCAAACGCGTGTAAAGTTAGCGGCACTGCTGCTACACGATCCTAATTTATTGCTACTCGATGAACCGACCAACTTTCTCGACTTGCGCACTCAAATTTTGCTGGAGCATTTTTTGCGCGATCATCGTGAAGCCTGCTTAGTCGTTTCGCACGATCGGGCTTTCTTAAGTTCCACTTGCGATCATACGCTTGATCTTTCACAAGGCAAACTAACCATGTTTCCTGGCAAGATCGAAGCATTTTTGGAATATCAGCGTGGACGGCGAGAGCATGAAGAACGTGCCAATGCCAGCATCATGGCCAAGCGAAGGCACTTGGAAGAGTTCATTGCCAAAAACAAAGCCCGCGCAAGCACGGCCTCGCGAGCAAAATCCAAGAGCAAGCAACTAGAACGGTTGGAATTAGTTGAAACTGCCAATGATGATCCAACCGCCACCATTCGCGCGCCTGTTGTCGAACCGCGCAAAGGACCGGCGCTGCGTTGCCGAGAATTGACGATCGGTTACCCCAATCATGTTGTTGCCGAGAAGATTGATTTGGAAATCGATCATGGTTGGCGCGCCGCCATCGTGGGCGATAACGGCCAGGGAAAAACAACGTTTCTGCGGACGGTCGTCGATTCTTTGTCGCCTATCGAGGGCGACGTACGCTGGGGCTATGGTTGCCAGCTCGGCACTTACGCCCAGCACGTTTATACCAGCTTGCCGCAAGAGCAAACTGTTTTGGAATATTTGGAATACAAAGCCGCACCGGGGACGAAGGATCAAATGATTCTCGATACCGCCGCCGCATTGTTGTTCCGTGGCGAGCATGTCAACAAACGCATCAGTGTTCTATCGGGTGGAGAACGCGCGCGATTGTGTTTGGCGGGTTTACTACTAGGCCCTTACAATGTGCTGATTCTTGATGAGCCAGGCAACCATCTAGATGTGGATACCGTCGAAGCGCTCGCCGAGGCGCTGCTGGCGTATCGCGGCACGGTGGTCTTTACTAGTCACGATCGGCATTTTCTCAAACGTGTGGCCACCTGCATTGTCGAAGTTCGCGACGGGCGGGTCGTGAATTATCGTGGCGACTATGACGCCTATTTGTATTCAGTGACGAAAGAAATTGATGACGAAGAACGTGAACGCAGCGGCGGCAATAATTCGAAGAGCGGTGGAACCTCAAAAAGTGCCGGAACTACTAAATCGCCTGCGGCTGTTCCACAAAAGCAAAACGATCGTGAGCTTCGTAAGCAAGTTGCCAACCTAGAAAGAACGATGAGCCGGCTCGAAGAGCGCAAACGGGAAGTTCATGAACAGCTTATGAAAGCCACCGATCCTAACGATGCCTTACGGCTGCATGAAGAACTTTCCAAGCTCACTTCAGAGCTTTCCCAGGCAGAAGAACGCTGGTTGAAGCTGCAGGAAGAGTAATCGTTCGACACGCCGACGAGAGGATTGAGTAATGTGTCACTTGTTGGCCGGCAATCCAACCTTCTAAAAACTCATTTGTTTTTCTCAGATTCGTCGTTAGTTGGCAAACTGCTCGGCTCG
>CAZIGP010000245.1:3427-6635 GCA_964538425.1 uncultured Pirellulales bacterium
TTGGAAATGCCGAATAGCGGATTCACAACGTTAGCAATCGCGTGGTTAGAGATTTGGTGCGACTTGTGCGACGAATCTAGAAAATACTCCCATTGGCCGTCGCCAAGGTTTTTTACACAGTCGGCGACAATTGTTTTATACGAATCGTAAAACTTGCCGGAAAAGCAGCAAGTGTCAAACTCGTTGCCTACCAAAATTTGCCGACGATCTAAACCATAGCCACCTAAGGCGTAAATTTCCAACCAAGTGGTCACTCCTCCCCCCGTGCCATCTTCAGCAATATCTTCACGATAAAGTGGAAGATAATATTGCTCAGGGTCGCCCACCGATGGTGGATCGACATTGCGATGGTAAAGTGGCGCAGAACCAGCTACGGGAACACTCCGCTTGATGCGTGGATCAATCGCTGCGGCCATGCTGGTTGTCCAACCACCTCCTGAAAGCCCAACCATGTCGATTCCTTCCAATCCTGGCAAGTTAGCGGCAACATAATTGATCGTTTGCACAACAGGTTCAAGAAATAAACGAAAACCTTGGCCATCGTCATTTTCCGCCGTCTTGAACATGATATGACCGTGATCTTCGTACGTTAACGTTCCGCGGCCAGGAATTTCGGCGGTCTTGTCCGTATTCCAACCGTAGAGCGGCATTTCCATGACAGCGACCGTGAAGCCGTTTTGCAGTAGGTGATTGGCCGTTGCGCCGACGCCAGCGTTCAATGTAGGCGAATGTCCCTGGTGTACGATGACCACTCGTTTCGCATGGGCAGTGTTTTTGGGATGCAATAAATAGGCGAAAGTGTGAAAATCCCAATCCGAGACATTGATATCGAGCTGATCGACGCTGGCAACGTTCAATGGATTCACGTCAACCGTTTGGTTAGGCAGATCAACATTGGCTGTAAGCTTCGGCACAGTTGTTGGCAGACCAGCTTTCCAGATAAATTTGACTAGTTTTTCGCGTCTCGCATCAGCCTCCGCGGGTGTCTTAAAACGAATTTGATTTTCGGGTTTATTATTTGTCGGAAGTGGTGTTTGAGCATGGCCGATCCCAGCGATAGATAGGATCGATAGGGCAATTGCCATCTGGCCGATTTTTTTATTCATGAATGCAACCCGTGCGAACCTTAAGTAGAGTATCGGCGACTATAATATCGAAGCAAGCAGTTGCATAACAGATGCGTGAGGAAGTTGCAAAACAACTCACAAAACCTAGAATCAACATAGTATCGAATCGAACAGTGAACTAACAGTTTACACGCCCTCGTAGCTCAATTGGATAGAGCACCTGCCTTCTAAGCAGGGGGTTGCAGGTTCGAGTCCTGCCGGGGGTACTCATAAGTTGAATTATTAAATAACTTATGTCTTTTCACGGTCCAGTTAGGCAGCCGCCATTTTATTCAGTGCTACCACGGTGCTACCAATTTACTTTTTAACTGGTCAAAGCCGGAGCAATGTTTTTAATAGCTTAGTTGGTGAGAATTAAGCTATCACATTGGGTAGAAGTTTAAACAAGTTTGCCTGATTACTTTCCCTTGTCAAATGTCATGGCAAAGCGCGAGCCACCTTTCGAGCCTGGAATGCTGGAAGCTTTGGCGAAAGCATTGGGCGATACCGATCATGGCTTGATCGGAACGGAAATCGGTCAAATTCTTTTGACATGCCGGATCCCAGATACTGACCCTGCAAGCACGAAATGGAAGCGGCTCTTTAATGCATTTGTCACCGAGCAAAACCGAAAGCAGTGGAGCAATCATGTGATCGGTTTTATTCATTACGCAATGAAGCCGGTCCGTTGGTCAAGCAAGCGGGAGAAATTTGAACGGCTACGTGATGAGCTAAACAAAGCCCTTGCTTTCTCAGGCTTAGAACTTGGCGACGATGGAAAAGTTCGTCGTAGCGCGTCGGTGAATACGCTTGAAGAAGCTGAGAAAAGGGCTAGAAGTCTTCGTGCGACTTTGGAATCCCGTGGTATTCACCAGGATGTTTTATTCTTTTGCAGAGCAGAGCTTTTGACGGACAACTATTTTCATGCTGTACTGGAAGCAGCTAAAAGTGTGGCCAATAAGATTCGCAGATTATCTGGGCTGACTTCAGACGGTGCAGAGTTGGCCACTCAAGCTTTTGCCCTAGGTAAAAATGGAATGCCGATGCTTTCGATCAATCCCTTAACTACAGATACAGAAAAGGGTGAGCAAAAGGGATTTACCAATTTACTGATCGGTTTGTTCGGCACGTTTAGAAATCCGACGGCGCACGCCGAAAAGATCTACTGGCCAATAACAAGACAGGACGCATTGGATATTTTCAGTCTTGTATCACTTGTGCATAGGAAACTTGATCTAGTGAAGCAAATTCCACCTTCCAACTAGGATTTTAATTATTCCGGCTCTTAGCGAATATTGCTTTACTTTTCTTTACGAAGCAATTAACTAATGCAGTAAATTAATCGCATTGTTTACTCATGTTTCGCGACGTATCTCAGAATGACAGGGTTAAAATTGTAGACGGAAAGTGCGGCATCTATATAGGTCGCAATAGGTCGCAAATGATGATTGACAAATGTCGAATTTAAACGCAATCATACTTCTCGTGGGGGCCTCTCTCCCCCTTGGCAAATGCCAGCAATGTGCCGACCCTACCCAATCAGGATTTCAGAATGCCAGACTACCTTGATGCAAATAGTCCAGATTTTGAATCTGAATTAATTATTGGGCTTGTCAGTGCCGTGGGTACGGAAAATCAATTAGTAATTGAAATTCTCAACGAACAGCTTGGAAGAGCTGGGTATACCGTGAAATTGATTAAAGTTTCCAACGATGTAATCCCAAAAGTCACGTCTATTCGTGAGCATAATGCAAATGATCATTACAGCCGGATTAGTTTCCGAATGGACGCAGGCAATGAAGCCAGACAAGGAAAAGGTGAAGGAGCTGGAGATGATGCAATCTTGGCGATGGGTGTGGCGTTTCAAATTTACAATGAGAGGCTAAAAAAAAATCCAGACAAACCGGAACCGCTATCTAAAACTGCATTTATTGTTGATTCGTTGAAGCGGCCGGAGGAAGTTCAAAAACTCCGTACGATTTATCCTTCTGGTTTTGTCTTACTCGGCGTGCATGAAGAGGAATCACGGCGTCGTCGCAGATTAATGGAGGATCTTGGAATAAGTGTAGAAAATGTCAACGAGTTATTTCGTAGGGACAGCG
>CAZIGP010000246.1:0-6625 GCA_964538425.1 uncultured Pirellulales bacterium
GTCGATGGTATTGTCACCGTTGACGAGCATGGAATTATCCAATCGGTCAATTCTGCAATGCAGCGGCTTACCGGTTACAGTGCAGAAGAATTGGTCGGAAAGGATCTGCAAATATTAATACCGGAAAAATACCATAAAATACACGACACAAGCATTAAGCAGCATCTCGATACGAAACAACCACGCTTTGTTGGCATAGAAAGACAAGTAGAAGTGCAACACAAAGACGGTGCCATTTTCGCTGCCGAAATCACTATCGGAGGATTTGAGAGTGGCAACCGCCATATCTTTACAGGAGTGCTACGAAAGATTCAGCGTCCTTTATTAGCAGCTTCGGTGGTTACAACCTCTATCGTTGAATCGATGCCGTTGGTCCCTAGGTAGACTATTTCATTTCAAGGTAGCCCTAAAAGAAAAACTGCTGTCATCCACGCTAGGGATGACAGCAGTCAGACGTTCTTGATGTTAGCACTCGTTCCAGTTTTAGCGATTCACGGTTACACCCACATTCAACCCATTGACGAACCACGCATCGTGTTTGTTGTTGTCAAGAATTCGAAGTGCAGGTAGGGTGTATTCGATTCGCCGACTGCCACGGCTGATACCTCCGCCAAGCAGAAAATTATATCCGGCTTGAACTGATATCGCCTTGGTCAATTGGTAACTTACATTTGCCCGCAGTTCGCCGACGGGAGCAAATGTTTCGTCATATTGCCAATTATTGAACGAGGTGCGAACCATATTATAAGGAACATTCGTCGGATTTAAGCCACCAAAATCGTCTGGCTGAAGTGGAATCTGAGGAAGCGCAGATGCGAGTTGGCCATTCAAATGCACCGACTGAAAGTTTGCGGCCGCTAGGAAGCGAAGTTCTGTTCCCACGCTGAATCGACCCGCTGACTGTTTATATCGCAGGCCGATCTGTGGACCGACCATGTTATTACTGACCGAAGAGTCCCAGAAGCTCGTTCCAGGAAGGCCGACGGGATTTTCATCGATATCTTCATCGTTAACCGCTACCACGCTGAAGCGGTCTTTATACAACAACCACCGCACACCGACGAAAGCTTCCCAAACACCACCGCGGTGAGCGATGTCATATCGCCAGCTACGGTTTGCTTCAACGCCCGCCATGCTTGTCACATTGGAAACGGTGATCGAATTAAAGATAGGAACCAGCCAAACTTGATCACCAAAGTCGGTGAATCCAGCCCAGTCATCAGGAACCCCGTCGTTATCAGTATCGAGGTTAATGGTTGGACCATCACCAACGGGTCGGCCAAACACGCCGAAGACTCGATTCGTCGGAGTAATCGGGCCACTAAGATTGATGTCGTCATCAAAGCCGTCGTTGTTTGTATCCACAAAACCTAAAAGGCGGTTTTCAGGGTCGTTGAATACCATGAAGAGACCACCCGGCTCATCGCCATCATCCGAACTTCCACCAAACGTAAATGTTTGATCTTGGTCTTGTAGGTTGAAAATGCTGACGAACCATCCCTTGTTATCTTCCATGAAGCCAAGTTCAAATCGGTTTCCCCAAGTTTGGTCAGCCAGTAGAAAGCCCGTGTCCAAGCTGTTCGAGTACTCGGTTAAAATTTCGCTAGCTGGTTGCTCGGTAGGATCAAATTGCGGCACACCATTGATAAGCCCCACAGCCGATCCACCAGGTACGCCGATTTCAGTGCGCGATGGCTGTTGGATCGCCATGTACATCCGGTCGTACTGGAAGAAAAATCCTTCGTTGGGACGCGGCCAATTACCGTACGTACTCAAGTCAGGGGGCGCGAACAATTCGAAATCGTACCGAATATTGCTTGGCTTGAAGGGCCCCATATGGGACTTAACTTCCTGTCCAAGGGCAATCCGGCTCGAAAGTACGGCCACGATGATCAACAACGATTGAATTCGATGACGCAGCATGATTTGCATTCACCTGAAAGCGACGAATAGCCGCGCACTTTTTCCGAGGGAGGAAAAGTCCGTGCGACAGCGTGTGACGGTAGTATCGGACATGCTGGTCGCGGCAGTTGAATAACTCTGGCAAAGTTTGACGGAATTAAGGGTTATATTGCCCTATGAAAGCACAAAAAGCGTAGACTAGGTTGTTTGCGGCAAGTGAGAGGGAGGGCTGATGGGCCTTGGAAAGGCCTTTTGAGCAAAAAGCTACTAAAGGCCTAATCGTTGTTTGAGCTTGATGTGGGGCATATACTGAAAAAAGCCATGCACTTAATTGCCTAGTTTTGCCTCGGGAGTTCACTATGTTTCGGCACCATCGGGTTTTCTTAGCGGCCATCATGCTAGCATGGCTCGCCGTGTCCATAACACCGACTTTTGCAAAGGACACGCAGGCAGCAAAAACAGACGCCAGCTATCGCTACCTACGGGTCACTCGCGACACCAAACAAAAGCCACAAGCATTGGAAACGTCCATCGTCCGCTTTGTGCCCAAAGAGAACGATCAAGAACTATTTGTTGATTTAATCAGTGCTGTTCATGTGGGTGAAAAAGGTTATTACGACGCTCTAAACAAGCGATTCGATGAATATGACGTGGTGTTGTACGAGTTAGTTGCTCCCAAAGGGACGAAAATTCCTAAAGGGGGTGGTAATAAGGATCGCAGCGTGCTTTCCACAATTCAAAACGGCATGAAAGACATGCTGGAATTGGAATTTCAGTTGGCACAAATCGATTACACAAAAAAGCATTTTGTGCATGCAGATTTAACGCCAGATCAGTTTTCAAAGTCGATGGAAGATAAGGGAGAGAGTATTTGGTCGATCATGACACGTATTATGGCCGCTGGCATGGCACAGCAAGCGGCGAATCCAAATACCATGAACGATTTTGATTTATTGATGGCACTTTTTGATAAAAATCGTTCTTTGAAGTTAAAACGAGTGATGGCAGAGCAATTTACAAATATGGACTTCATGATGAACGCATTGAACGGCCCCAGTGGTTCGACACTCATTACGGAGCGCAACAAAGCTGCGTTGGCAGTTCTAAAACGAGAAATCAAGGCTGGCCGCAAAAAGATCGCCATTTTTTATGGTGGTGGTCATATGCCTGACATGCAAGAGCGGTTGATCAACGAATTCAGCCTAAAACCCGCCAGCGAAGAGTGGTTGGAAGCCTGGAATTTGCGAGGCAAGAATTAGCTTCGTATTTTGTAAGACCCATCACATCAGCGAAGAGATGATGCTGTCTTATCAGCAGCAGGAACTTGTGACGGTCCAGTTCACTGGTCCAAGCCGTCTTCAAGAATCGGCTTGTGATGGCAGGAGATGACGGGGAGTCATGGAAAAAGCAGTAGCCATTTAATGCCTTAAGGAAACTTGGCCGACGCCATAATTTCCAAAGTATGGTTCTATTTCGATTTTCTGATGCCTTAAAGGTAGCACGAAGTCTTAATGCAGTAGCTCCGGGACAGGGATTCGAACCCCAACTAACTGGTTCAGAGCCAGTCGTGCTACCGTTACACCATCCCGGAATGCCTAATACTAATCGTGAAGGATTGGCATTTATGCCTTCAAATATGAGGCAAAGGTTGGACTTTAGCCTAAAGCGACTGTGTTGCTGCGTCAAGTGAACTACCTGATCGCCGGCAGGCGTAAGTTGTTGGCGGGCCTTATTCTCCGTTGTTGCCTGGATGATTGACGATCCCTACGGCCGGTTCTTAAAATCGACCAATCAGCCATCACAAGGATGGTTGTCTCTAAGAAGTGCAACGAACCAGTAATTTTTTGAATTGTTATGGCTGTCCTTGAATATCTTAACGGCGATCGCGTTGGCGAACGGCTTCGCCTGGAGGGCGAACGAGCGATTTTAGGACGGCACCCTGAGTGTGATATTGTGCTCGATCAAGGAGCTGTAAGTCGCCAGCACGCTCAAATTTCAGTTATCAACGGTCAGTATATTCTTGAAGATTTACGTAGCCGTAACGGCACACTATTAAACGGCCAAGCCATTTCCTCACCACAGCCATTGAACGATGGCGACGAGGTAAAAATCTGCGATTTGGCATTAGCATTTAGGCACGAATCACCCGCGGCAGTTATTCCTAATCCGACGGTTGGCAACAGCGAGCCTTTCGGTCTCTTTGCAGTTGAAGAGGGAGAAGGCGAAAAAGTTGGCAGTAGCACAGTCATGATGAAGCTCGACATTCGCGCGAGCGGTGAAGGAATTCGACTGGCTGCCAACCCAGAGACAAAACTACGAGCACTCATCGAAATTACGCAAAATTTAGCGCAGGCTACAGCCATCGATGAAATTTTGCCAAAAATCTTGGATAGTTTGTTCAATATTTTCGTCCAAGCCGACCGTGGATTTGTTGTATTGAATAGCGATGGTCGCTTGATACCTAAAGCGTTTAAGCAGCGCCGCAAAAGCGAAGAAGAGAATGCCCGGATTAGTCGCACGATTGTCAATGAAGCCATTAAGCAAAAGCAAGCGATTCTCTCCGCAGATGCTGCTACCGATGCACGCTTTGAAATGAGCCAAAGCATCGCCGATTTTCGCATTCGTTCGATGATGTGCGCCCCGATGGTCAATTCGGAAGGAACTGTTTTAGGGGTAATTCAAATCGATACGCTTGATCAACGCGGTCGATTCACCAGTGAAGATTTGGAAGTGCTGGCCGGAGTTGCATCCCAAGCGGCGTTTGCGCTCGATAACGCCCAACTACACGAGCGCCAATTGCGACAAATGGCCGTGCAGCACGAGTTGGAGCTAGCACATAAGGTACAACAAGGTTTACTTCCTTCGGCACCACCCAAAGTAGAAGGGTATCAGTTCTTCGATTTTTATGAACCAGCTTATCAAGTTGGTGGAGACTTCTACGATTATATTTTGCTTCCCGGAGGGCGGATTGCCGTGGTATTAGCCGACGTTTCTGGCAAAGGCGTCTCGGCGGCACTAGTGATGGCCAAGCTGTCGGCAGAAGTACGTTATTGCTTGGTCAGTGAGCCATCGGCTGCTAAAGCAGTCGATCGTATTAACGAGACTTTTTGTCGCGCGGGTTGGGAAGATCGCTTTGTAACTTTCGTGCTGGCGTTGCTCGATCCACACGAGAACCGAGTGACCATCGTTAATGCCGGGCACATGCCTCCCTTTGCGAGGTTTTCAGCGGGCAAAGTAGAAACGGTGGCTCCCGATATTGCCAGCTTGCCGCTAGGAGTCTCCGATGGAATTACTTACGATTCGGCCGAATTGTCGTTGGCACCCGGTGAGGTTATTACGCTTTTTACAGACGGTATTAGCGAAGCACTCAATCCTGACAACGAACTCTATACCCTTGATCGCTTGCAACAACAACTTAGCTTGGCAGCCGAGAATGCCGCCGTGCTTGGCCGAACGGTTCTAGACGACGTAAAACGCCATGCGGCAGGCCGCGCTCAAAGCGACGACATGTGTTTAGTGGTTTTCGGACGAAACACGTAGAACGTCGGTGTAGTGCGCTTCGTGAGAATTAATCGCACACGAAGTCTGTAATTTATCCTCTCGCCAGCGCATCGCTCTGCTGCACGAAGTCGTCTCCTTTCCATTCGTGATCGGCACGGACCACTTTCTTGCCCTCTTTGGTTGCCGCTTTTGCAACTTGGCGAGCTTCAGCTTGGCGGTGAACTAAGTCGAAATGTGTAGTGAAGTATTGCAAGCTGTAGCCTTTAAAATCATCAATTGTCTTGAAGCTGTGACGATCCATAAAGTTCGAAAGTTCTTGGATCATGTCATGAATGCAGCGGTAACCCACTTTCATGACGTAAGTGCAAACCTGCACTGTATCACAGCCCAGCAAGATAAATTGGGCCGCATCATTACCCGTTTCCACGCCACCGATGCCAGAAAGTGTGCGGCCAGGAAATTCTTTGCGAATTACTTGAGCCACTTCCATACACATTCGTAGTGCGATGGGTAGCACGGCCTTGGATGAATAACCACCTGGTGTCGTATAGCCTTCAACGCTGGGTTCCGGTCGCAACGTTTCAAGGTTTACGCCGATGACGCTGCGAATGGTGTTGATTGCACTAATGCCGTTACAGCCGGCTCTTAGTGATGCTCGCGACGGATCTTCGATGTGCGTCACATTGGGTGTCATTTTTGCCCATACAGGTACTTTGGCAGCACGCATGACCCATTTGCATACTTCCTCAAGAATCTCAGGATTTTCCCCCATGGCCGAACCCATCCGGCGCTCAGGTAATCCATGCGGGCAAGAAAAATTACATTCAAACGCATCGACTCCAACTGCCTGACAACGTTCTACAATCTCAACCCATGTGTCTGCGCGATATTCCTCCATGATCGAGGCAATTAGCACACGATCGGGGTATTTGTCCTTGATTTGCTTAAACTCATCGATCCATGTCTCAAACGGCCGGTCACTAATCAATTCAATATTTTCCCAGCCAATAATCTCCTTCGACTCCGCGGTGCGCAGTCGCCCATACCGCGGTTGGACGTTAATGACCTTCGAGGCATCGAGGCTAACCGTCTTACAAATAACTGCTCCCCAGCCTTCATCGAAGGCCTTGCCGATAACGTTCGCATTCGTGCCCGGTGGGCCGGACGCAATAACGAATGGATTGGGAAGCTGTAAGCCGTCGACGGTAGTAGAAAGATTGGC
>CAZIGP010000247.1:0-5812 GCA_964538425.1 uncultured Pirellulales bacterium
GGCGGCGGTGTTGGTTTTGCAACACGGCGGCGACGTGATGACGCCAAATTCCGGTAACGTGCCCGGCGGCGGCCCAATGTCTGCCACGTTGCGTTATCCAGTGTCCACTGGTGTCGTTGTCGCAGCCAAGTAGTTTCCACGAATAAAATCAATTTACTAATCGCGCCTCCATCCCATGGTGGTTTATGAACATCAAAGCTTTTCTGAGTTCTCGTCACATCGATTTCAAGGTCTACCAGCATGACGAAACAGCTGACTCCCAGCATTTGGCTCAATCGCTGCATGTTCCCGGCAGCAATGTCGCCAAAACCGTATTGTTGCGGGCCAACGGCGGTTTTAAATACCTGTTGATTGTGTTGCCGGCCGCCGAACAACTCGATCTTGCCAAAGTGTCGAAGGCAATTGGGGGCGCACAAGTCCGTCTGGCAACCGAATTGGAAATTGCCGACCGTTGCCCCGATTGTGAACTAGGAATACTCCCGCCGTTCGGCTCGCGGATCAATGCGGATACTTTGGTCGACGAATCGCTCGGTAAGCACGACGATATTTTCTTTCAAGGAGACTCTCATCGCGAGGCAATTCGCTTGCGGTATCGAGATTTTTGCCAACTCGAACACCCGCTGATTGTGTCCGTAACCAAGCCTCATCAAGTAGTAGCTGTAACTGCATAACACTCATTTGGTAAAGGAGATTCATCATGTCGGTCGGTCGAATATGCATACGAGAAGTCGATACGGCGGAACCGAGCGAAACCGTTTTTCGTGCCGCAGAAAGGATGAACCAGCGGGCTGTGGGAACGCTGGTGGTTATTAATTATGCTCGCGAACCCATCGGCCTGGTTACTGATCGCGACCTCGTGGAACGCGTGCTCGCGAAAGGGCAGCATCCGCTTGAGACCCAGTTGCGGGATATTATGACCGCAGGCCCCACCACAATATCTGAAAACAGCTCCATCGAATCAGCGCTATCCGTAATGCGTTCGGGAAAGTTTCGCCGATTGCCGGTGGTCGATGCGAATCAGCGATTAGTGGGCTTAATCAGCCTCGATGACATTTTGATGCTGCTATCCGATGAATTCAAAGACGTGGGGACACTTCTGCAGAAGGAAACGCCTGAGTCTGTCCTAGCAGCAACGTGAATAACGATGAACGCTCGTGTCTTTAGATAACTCTGATGGAGGAAAACAATGACGCCTAGTTCTCATCTCGAAATGCACCGCGAACATCTTCGCTGGCGTGTTGAAGACGATATGTGGCGTGACGACTTGGCGAATTGGGAAGCCGAAGTCGATCAAGCAATCAAGGAACTGCCCCGTTTGGAACGGGCCTTGCGCGACCACCTGGAATCGCTGCGCACCCACGCCGCCGCGGTTCGCCTATATGAGCAAGACGTTCTGTCGCATGAACATGCATTGGCGGAGTACGAGCGAGGGGAGCCAGGCGAAGAATTGGTTCGCCTCGCCCAATCCCACGACGATGCCGGAAAGCATCATGCTGAGCAACGAACTAAACATGAAGACACCAAGCGAAGGCATTTCGATTTAATGACGAAATGGCGAATTCTTGCTTCGAGCGCGATTCCAAAGAGCGATGCTGCGAGCGTCACGTCGTGACCTAAAGGAATCGCAGTTGAGCGAGGATAACAAAAATACGTTGGTAAACAAGAAAGGATAGGCTCATGGCCCATCGACAACTATTGTTTCGTGCCGAAGCTCGAGAAAGGTTGCTGCGCGGCGCGACGGCATTGGCCGATGCTGTCCGATTGACGCTCGGACCGAAAGCAAAGTGCGTCTTGATCCAAAAGAAATGGGGAAAGCCCCTGGTATGTGATGACGGCGTAACGATTGCCAAGGAGTTCGAACTGAAGGACGCCGAAGAGGATCTTGGAGCGCAGGTCATCCGTGAAGCCGCCGAAAAGACCGGCGACGCCGTCGGGGATGGCACAAGCACGGCTACCGTGTTGGCTCATGCAATTTATGGCGAAGGATTGCGCAATATGGCGGCCGGCGCCAGCGCCGTCGATCTCAAACGCGGGCTCGATCGCGGACTGCGCGTTGCTATAGACAAAATCAGGAGCTTGTCCAAGCCGGTTGCCAGCCGCAAAGAACGGGCACAGGTCGCCACAGTTTCCGCGCACAACGACGCAGTCGTTGGCGAATTGGTGGCTGACGCGATGGAGAAGGTTGGTGCCGAGGGGGTGGTCTCAGTCGAAGAAGCCAAGGGAACCGAAATCTCGGTCGATGTCGTCGAAGGAATGCAGTTTGATCGCGGCTATCTCTCTCCTTACTTCATTACCGACGCGGAAAAGATGCAGGCGATTCTTGACGAGCCGCTCATCCTGCTCTTTGAAAAGAAAATTACAAGCGTCAAAGATTTGGTTCCACTGTTGGAGCAAGTGGTTAAAGCCGGTAAGCCGCTGCTGATCATTGCCGAAGACTTGGAAGGCGAAGCACTAGCCACAATCGTCGTCAATAAACTGCGCGGCATCCTCACTTGTGCCGCTGTCAAAGCGCCCGGCTATGGTGACCGGCGCAAAGCAATGATGGAGGATATTGCCATTTTGACGAAGGGACAATTCATGGCGGAAGAATTGGGCCTGAAGCTGGAAACAATCACCGTGAACGACTTGGGCCGCGCGCAGCGTGTCGTCATTGATAAAGACAATACGACAATTATCGGCGGAGCCGGTGGAAAGGAAGCGATCGAAGCACGCTGCAAAGAACTCCGCCGGCAGATCGAAAAGACGACTTCCGATTACGATCGCGAGAAACTTGAGGAACGGGTCGCAAAGCTATCCGGCGGCGTGGCCGTAATACGTGTCGGCGCACCGTCGGAAGCCGAACTCAAAAGCCGCAAAGAGGCGCTGGAAGATGCCATCAGTGCCACGAAGGCTGCGGTTGCCGAAGGAATTGTTCCAGGCGGAGGGCTAACTCTGCTGCGAGCAATTGAAGCAGTCCAAGCAGAAGAATCCAAATGTGATGGCGACGAACGGACGGGCCTGCGCATTCTTCGCAAAGCACTGGAGGCGCCGACTCGTCAAATCGCAGAGAACTCAGGCGCTGACGGCGGCAGCATCGTCGAAAAGATGCGCGAAGGAACCGGCAACTTCGGTTTTGATGCTGCACGAAATACTTATGTCGATCTGCTCGAAGCTGGCATCGTTGACCCGACTAAGGTCGTTCGGCTTGCTTTGGAAAACGCAGTTTCCGTCGCCGGCACGTTACTCCGAACAGAAGCAACCATGACAGAAATACCCGAGGAGAAGCAACACGGCGTGCCTGCAGAACATTTTGGACAGGAATAATCTGACAGAAGAAATGTCAATCATACGGCAATAAAACTCAAACTATCGGAGTTAAACAATGGCAATTCAAAAGATTCTCTTTTGCACAGATTTGTCACAGTATAGTGATGCTGCACTTCCGCTGGCGACTTCGCTGGCTCGCGAGCACAACGCCGAGTTAATCATTTTGCATATTTTGGAGCCGGCGGATATTTATGCGGCGGGCGAATGGTATTACGGACCGATCGCTCCCGATCCGGACGAAGTGCGGAAGTTACTGGAAAAGCTAAAGCCGACCGATCCTAATGTTCCTTGCGTGCATCGATTGGAGACTGGCGACCCGGTGAAAAAAATTGTGGGCGTAGCGGCGGCAGAGAATGTAAGCATGATCGTACTAAGTACACATGGACGAACAGGTTTGGTACGCGTCCTCATGGGGAGCATCGCCGAGGGGGTCGTGCGATACGCTAATTGCCCCGTCGTTGTTTTCAAGCAACCCGTGCCGCCGAAGCCGTCGCGCAAGTAACAAAAGCCGCCTCGCGTTCGTTTGCACCCAATAAACATTTAGCTTGTATCCAAACTTCTGAACTAGGAGGTCAACAATGTGGTGGAAAGTATGGATCATCGCAGCAATGATTTTTGGCAGCCTTTGCCTGGCGCTGGGCCAAACCCAATCGACGAAAGTCAACGATGTGAGTGCCTATATGAAAGCGAAGTTGACGCATTCACAAAAAGTGCTGGAGGGGTTGACGGTTGATGATTTGCCGCTCGTCGCAAAGCATGCCCAGGAAATGAGCTTGTTGAGCATGGCGACCAACTGGCAGGTACTACAAACGTCGGAATATTCGCAGCGGAGCCAAGAATTCCAGCGCACCGCCACCGCACTTAGAGATGCTGCCAAGAATAAAAACTTGGATGGAGCGGCGCTGGCCTATGTTGAGCTGACCATGAAATGCATCGATTGCCACAAATATGTCAGAAACGTGCGAATGGCGAAATTGGATGAGCCGGGGCGTACGACAACACCGTAATCGAATCCGGTGTAGGAAGGAGGAAGCATGAAGGCAATGGTACTCACCACTGGCCACCAAAGCCTGCAGTATTTCAATATTGCGGAACCCACGCCTGCGGCGCATCAGATCTTAATTCGAGTTGCCGCCTGCGGTGTTTGCCGTACAGATCTCCATGTCATCGACGGTGAACTCACAACCCCAAAGCTGCCCTTAATTCCTGGGCACGAAGTCGTCGGCCGAGTCGTTGGATGCGGCAAGAATGCAACGAAATTCAACGTGGGTGATCGCGTCGGTGTACCTTGGCTTGCACAGACATGCGGCGTATGTCGGTTTTGCAAAACAGGACAAGAAAACCTCTGCGACCAATCAAAATTCACCGGCTATACGGTCGACGGTGGTTATGCCGAGTACCTTTGTGCAAGCGAGAACTTCTGCTTCTCGCTGCCCGATGACTATTCCGACGTCGAAGTGGCACCGCTGTTATGTGCCGGCCTGATTGGTTATCGGTCGCTGCGAATGGCGGGAAATGCCGACCGAATCGGAATCTATGGGTTCGGGGCCGCCGCACATATTATTACCCAGATCGCAAAATTTCAGGGGCGAGAAGTTTTCGCGTTCACACGACAGGGAGACGATAATGCAGCGAAATTGGCGTTCCGATGTGGAGCGATTTGGGCAGGAGATTCGACAAAGCTGCCGCCAGTCGAACTAGACGCCGCAATTATCTTCGCGCCGGTGGGAGCACTTGTACCACTGGCCCTTAAAGCCGTACGTAAGGCGGGAACGGTGGTGTGTGGAGGAATTCATATGTCCGACATCCCCAGCTTTCCGTACGAGCTTCTGTGGGGTGAACGAGTCGTCCGATCCGTGGCGAATTTGACACGGCACGATGCCGCAGAGTTCTTGGAACTTGCGCAAAAAGTACGGATTCGAACTGAGACGACAGCATTTGCTTTAACTGAGGCCGATCAGGCGCTAAATTCACTTAGAAATGGCCATCTGCACGGCGCAGCGGTTCTAGTGCCTGGCATGTAAGCGGTTGGTGACGAAGTTCATGCTAAAGGACTTATTTTTAGACTCAACAGCTGTCTAACAGATTTATCCAGGACACAACCATGGATCAACGATCACAAGAGAATCTCAATTTGCTTCGGGACAGTGCTCGTCGGTTCGACGAGCAACTGGCCGACACGATGCCATTGCAACCCGTTCCTGCGTGTCCATGGCAAGAAGCCGATTACCATCCAGCTGCGTATATAAAGGCAGGATTGCTTGTCGGTGCACTCGCTGGAAGCACTAGCCTACTATTCAATGTGGTGGGCAGTCTTTTTGGGCTCGTACTAAGTGGAGAGAATCTCCATCCTTTACGACTAATCCAGGTCTATCTAACATTTCCTCTGGGACCCGTGGCTCTGCAGTTGGATGCCGGTATGACGCTGGCACTTGGATGTATTCTGTACCTAATCACCGGGATGATTTACGGTATGCTATTTGAGCTGACACTTTCATACTTCATC
>CAZIGP010000247.1:5822-6597 GCA_964538425.1 uncultured Pirellulales bacterium
ATCCGTGTCGCCGTCTGCAGCGTGCTTGGATTGTTGGTTTGGTGCGTGAACTTCTACGCCATTTTAATTTGGCTTCAGCCAATGTTGTTTGGCAGCCACTGGATTATTGAACTTGTGCCGTGGTGGGTTGCGGCACTCACGCATCTGATCTTTGGCTGGACAGTCGCAGCGACCTATCCGTTGGCCAGATTTGCCGGCCACGGTACAGTTGTCACACCAAGTGTTGCTGACAGTAGCGAACCGGAAACTTCGACGAAAAATAATGACGATTTTCACAAGATCTGCGTCTTGTTAGCGCTAGTTTTTGGCGGCTTGATCCTGGGGTCGCTGCTAGCATTGTTTCTCGGTTGAGCACAAATATATATGAATCGCGATTAGAAGAAGGGTTTCACAGCAGTTCATTTGCGTTATTGGCATTTCTGGCGAAGTGGATTCTCACCCGGCGGGCGACGATGAAGGCTTTCTCCAACGCATATTGCAGCATAGACATTAGGACGTTGCCACTAAATTATTTGCGGGGAGACAGCTCTTTTTGCAGCGATTTATGACAATTTACGCAGCTATGAATTAAATGCATATAAGCTAATGTGGCACCATCAATGTTTTCCTTGTCAGCCGCTTTGATCAACTCGTCGTTAGCTTGATCGAAAACCGCCAGTTGAGCGCGGTATTCTTCTTGATCAGTACGCCGAAAACGGCCTTCGATCTTACTGAGAGTACGCAATCCACGAGCGTCCTTCGCCATTTTGTCCCAGTCTAACTTCGCCAAGCATGC
>CAZIGP010000248.1:0-6594 GCA_964538425.1 uncultured Pirellulales bacterium
TGCTGGAAAAAGTGGCTGAAGTAGTCGAGGCCAATTTACGACTTCAAGACGATTTAGTAGTGGCTCGCTATCGCATGGATGAGCAAGCTCGTGAGCTTGATCGGACCCGGGAGGAGGCGCGAACCGATGCACTTTCAGGCATCGAAAATCGTAAATCGTTCGACGAAACTCTCGATTATCTGTTGCGAAATTTCAAGCGTAGCAACGTACAGTTTTCTATGATCCTTTGTGATATCGATCATTTCAAATGGATTAATGATACTCATGGTCATCCAGCGGGTGACTTAGTCGTTGGTCGTGTAGGCGCCCTCCTAAAACAATGCTTACGGGTTGGCGATTATGTTGCTCGCTACGGCGGTGATGAATTTGTATTACTTTTGCCTGGCACTTCTTTAGAAACCGCTCAAGCGGTCGCCGATCGGATTCGCATGGAGGTGGAATGGCATAATTTTGACGTTGGGGCAGGCCACCAACGCGTGGCCATTACCTTTAGTATTGGAGTGGCAACCGTTCGCGAAAGAGATTCCGCAGAAACGTTGATCCAGCGAGTCGATCGGGCATTATACAAATCGAAACAAGCCGGTCGCAATCAAACACATTCGTTCGTCGAAGAAGGCGAACTGCTAAAGGTTGGCTAAAGATTTTTCAGTTCTGCTTCAGTTCCTAAAAGATCTAACTAGCCGAACTCTTTCCATAGATGTCTGTTGGATCGACTAAGCGCTTTGCTATAATTTCATATCCTTGAGACGTGCTTTTGCGGAAAAAACAACTTCGATATCCTTCATGAAATGCTGGTCCGGTTTGTCGAACCTTGAGCAAGATGGCATCGGCATCGCAGTCTACATAAATTGCTTCTACTTGTTGTAAATGCCCGCTTTCTTCGCCTTTACGCCATAGCCGTCCTCGCGAACGGCTGAAATACACCGCTTGCCCCGTAGCAAGGGTTTCTGCATAGCTTTCGGCATTCATCCAGGCCAGCATCAACACTTCGCCGGTGTTTACATCTTGAGCAATGGCTGGCAACAATCCGTTGCCTTTTGAAAAATCAGGAATCGAAGATTGAGGCGACATATTGTGATTACCAAATGATGTGCAATTATGTACGACATAATTGTAGCTACGAAAGGTTCACTCCTTCCAGCCGGAAGAAAGCATTACTGCCGACTACTTGGCGATAGGACCTCCTAGCGGTAAAGTGCCAGCCAGGATTTAATTCTGCTAACCTGAGGTTCTGCCATGTCTGAATCGCTTGCCAAACTCATTGACCTAGCCCTGCTACACCCCACGATGACAGACGCCGAATTGCGAGCCGGCTGCGAAAAGGCAAAAAAACTAGGTGTTGCAAGCGTATGCATTAAGCCTTACGCGGTTAAGATGGCAGCCGAGGCATTATCTGGCTCTGAGGTTGCGGTGGGCACTGTTATTGGATTTCCTCATGGCAGTAATGCACCCGAAATTAAAGCGGCTGAAGCAAAGCTAGCCTGTCAACAAGGGGCAACTGAATTGGATATGGTTGTCAATGTCGGCAAGGTCATGAGCGAAGATTGGAACTACGTCGAACACGACATCAAAGCAGTGGTCGATGTCGCTCGGCAGCATAAAGCGATCGTTAAAGTAATTTTTGAAAACGACTTTCTGCGTGATGAATTGAAAATCAGACTCTGCGAAATTTGCGGTCGGGTTGGCGCCGACTTCGTAAAAACCTCCACGGGTTTTGGCTTTGTAAAACAGCCTAACGGCGATTACAACTATCGTGGCGCTACCGAACAAGACGTTGCTTTAATGCGTAAGCATTCACCCCCAAACGTGGGCGTAAAAGCTGCGGGCGGAGTTCGTACTCGAATCGAAGGGCTGCGTATGCGGGAACTTGGTTGTACGCGACTTGGCACAAGCGCGCCAGAACCGATCATTGGTGTCGGCGAGAGTAATGTCGCTGGATATTGACAAACAGAAGAAAGCGGATGCTCCATCAATCTCAAAAAATAGCTGACGCTGTGAATTTCATTCGCGGCAAGTGGGATTGCACACCTCACGCGGGGATTATTCTCGGCACCGGACTGGGCAACCTCGCATCCTGCATTCAAGCCCCCACAAATATCCTTTACGAAGACATCCCGCACTTTCCGAAATCAACAGCCATTGGCCACCGCGGCCAACTCGTTTGCGGCACGTTAGCAGGGCTGCCAGTCGTGACGATGGAAGGGCGCTTCCATGTCTATGAGGGTTATCCTCAGTGGCAAATTACGCTGCCTGTGCGAGTGATGAAATCCCTTGGTATCGACTTGCTCGTCGTCTCAAATGCCAGCGGTGGTATGAATCCGTTGTTCCGCAGCGGCGATGTGATGATTATCGACGATCATATTAACTTAATGAACGGCAATCCGCTCATTGGCATCAACGACGATAACTTGGGGCCGCGATTCCCTGATATGAGCAGTCCCTATGATCGAGACTTGATCGACCGTGCTTTAGAAATCGCCCGCAAAGAGAACTTTGTGGCTCATCGCGGCGTGTATGTTGCCTTGACGGGCCCAAATTACGAAACGCGAGCCGAATACCGCTTCTTGCGAAAAATCGGCGGGGATGTGGTGGGCATGTCGACGGTGCCTGAAGTGATTGTCGCCATCCACTCGAATTTGCGTGTGCTTGCCGTTTCAACGGTTACTAATGTTTGCAAGCCAGATACCCTGGAACCGACAAGCGGCGAAGAAATTATTTCTGCCGCCGCAGCCGCGGAATTTAAAGTTCGCACGATTGTGCTGGGTATTTTAACCCAGGAAGCAAACGACAAACCTCATTAAACACTTACGTGGCGTAGTGTGTTTGGAGTTGTTTCTCTTCAACTGTACCGGTGGAGTATAAAAAGAAACAAATACATCGCTGAACTCGCAGGCAGTTCAGCGATGATATAGTGGCGTAAAGATATAACCTACTAGGCAGCTCCACCGTCGTCTTCGCCGGTGCCGCGTAATAATGCATCCAACGCAGCTGCTCCGGCGTCTGGCTCAGCGGTTGCGGTAGCAGCCGGGGCAACCGTTGGCTTGGGTGAAGAGCCGTTGCCATCTTCGGCGCTTTCCAGCAGTGGGAAAGCGCGGGTAAGCACTTGCTCTTTTTGTGCAGCCAAGGCCTCCAAGGCTTCACGGCGAATGCGCACTTCAGACTCTTGGAACATCTTAAAGCCTGTGCCAGCCGGAATAAGGTGGCCGAGGATAACGTTTTCCTTAAGACCAACTAAGCGATCGACCTTACCGGCCAGTGCAGCTTCCGTTAGCACTTTCGTAGTTTCCTGGAAGCTGGCGGCCGAGATAAAGCTGCTCGATTGCACTGCAGCCTTCGTAATACCCAAAAGCTGCGTACTGGCAGTGGCAGGCTTGGCCTTCGTACCTTTAGCTGCCGAACCGCCGAGACCTTCTGCCGTGGCATTCGCGGTTTCGATGGCATCTTTTGGCACGATCGTTCCCGATTCAAATTCGGTATCGCCCTTCTCGGTAATCTTGAGGCAGCCAGAAAGATTTTGGTTAACTTTGCGGAAGTCGAACTTATCCATCACGCTGCCAGGCAATAGGCCGGTGTCGCCCACGCTTTCGATACGCACCTTACGCAGCATTTGCGAGACGATAATCTCGATGTGCTTGTCGTCGATATCTACACGCTGGCTGCGGTAAACATTTTGGATTTCGCGGGTCAGATATTGTTGCACGGCTTCTTCGCCAGAGATGCGAAGAATATCGTGAGGCACCAGTGGACCATCGACCAAAGCTTCACCGGCACGCACAAAGTCACCCGAGTGAACTCGCAAATGCTTGCCGTGGCTTACAAGGTGCTCACGTTCGATGCCACTTTCGCTCTTGACGATAATTGTGCGCTTGCCGCGGCGCTTTTCGCCGAGGATTTCCACCGTGCCATCGATTTCTGCGATGACCGCTGGATCTTTCGGTTTCCGAGCTTCGAAAATTTCTGTCACTCGAGGCAGACCGCCCGTGATGTCTTGCGTACCAGCAACTTCACGAGGTGTTTTGGCCAACAATGTACCGGCGGTTACTGTTTGACCTTCGTTGACTTCGATGTATGCCTTTTCGGGCAGGTAATAGAAGTCCAAAATCTTGCCGCTGTCGTCTTCCAACACGACTTGCGGATGCATGTCGCCTTTGTGTTCCATGACCATGCGGCGGATGTGACCGCTAGGATCTTTTTCGATGCGCATCGTTTCACCTTCGATGACATCTTCATAGCGGGCTTTACCCGTAACTTCAGCCAGAATGGGGATGCTGTGTGGATCCCATTCGCAGAGGACCTGACCAGGCTTCACTTCTTGATTTTCATCAACTCGCAAAATAGCACCGGCAGGAACTTCGTACTTATCGAGTTCGCGGCCTTTTGGGTCGAGAATCACAAGTTCGCCGTTGCGGGTAAGCACAACCTGCTCGCCGGCATCGTTGCGCACAACCTTGAGCCGCACAAATTGTACGGTTCCACCCTTCTTGGCTTTATAGTCCTTTTCTTCAATGGCACGCTGTCCGACACCGCCGATGTGGAACGTACGCATCGTAAGCTGCGTACCAGGTTCACCAATCGACTGGGCAGCGATGATGCCTACGGCCATACCTTCTTCCACCATCGAACCGGTTGAAAGATCCATGCCGTAACACAGGCGGCAAATACCGAGTGGTGCATCGCATGTCAGCGGACTACGGACCTGAATTCGTTCGAGGCCAAGCTGCTCAATCGCACGTGCAACAGTCGGGGTGATGAGTTCGTTTTCCTTCACCACAACTTCATCGGTAATCGGGTTAACGATGTTTTGACGGCTGACACGACCGCGAATCGAGTCTGCCAGGCTGACTTCCACTTTCTCACCGCGATAAATAACACCTTTGGTGATACCTTGGGTGGTACTGCAATCTTCTTGCGTAATGACAACGTTCTGGGCCACGTCTGCCAACTTACGAGTCAAATAACCCGAATCTGCGGTTTTCAGCGCCGTATCGGCCAAGCCTTTTCGAGCACCGTGCGTCGAGCTGAAATATTCAAGCACCGTCAAGCCTTCGCGGAAGTTGGCCTTGATGGGGGTCTCAATAATTTTGCCCGATGGTTTGGCCATCAAACCACGCATACCCGCCAGCTGACGAATCTGTTCGACACCACCGCGAGCACCCGAGTGTGCCATTAAGAAAATTGGATTCACATAGCCTGACCAACGAGTATCTGTTTCTAGCGCAGCCATCATTTCTGAGGTGATGCGCTCACGAGCATGCGTCCAAACGTCAAGCACTTGGTTATAGCGCTCGCCTTCGGTAATGATGCCGCGTTGGTACAGCTTGTTGCGCTTAATAACTTCCTTTTCAGCATCACCGATAATACGCACTTTGGTGGCGGGCGTAATTAAGTCATCGGTGCCGAAGGAAAGACCGCTAAGAGTACTCTCACGGAAACCTAAGCGGTTCATATCGTCGAGTAGGCCAATTGTGGCGCGACGTCCAAGAGTTTGATAGCAGTCGGAAATTACTTTTGCCAAGTCGCTGGAACGCAATGGATGGTTATAAAACATCATGCCGGCTGGCAGAATGCTGTTAAACAGCACGCGGCCAACGGTGGTATCGATGATGGCGCCTGGCTTCGATTCCATGCCTTCGTCGACTTTCAGGCGGCGCTTTGGCGAAAGCTTTACTTTAATGCGGGCGTGAGTATCAAGCTTGCCGAGCGAATAGGCAAGTTGCACTTCTTCCAGTGACGAGAACACCATTCCTTGACCGACTTGATCGGGAAGCGACACGCTAAGGTAGTAGCAACCCATAACCACGTCTTGCGACGGGCTAATAATAGGATTGCCATTCGCCGGACTAAAGATATTGTGAACCGACATCATCAAAGTGTGGGCTTCAACTTGAGCTTCAATCGAAAGCGGCAAGTGGACGGCCATTTGGTCGCCGTCGAAGTCGGCATTGAAACCTTTGCACACCAACGGATGTAATTTAATGGCGTTACCTTCAACGAGCACAGGCTCGAAAGCTTGAATGCCCATGCGGTGCAGTGTCGGGGCACGATTGAGCAACACCGGATGATTGGTGATGACTTCTTCGAGGATATCCCACACCTCGGCGTCTTTGCGTTCCAGCATCTTCTTGGCCGACTTGATCGTGTCGGCGTGACCGAGTTCTTTCAGCCGGCGAATGATGAATGGCTGGAATAACTCCAGCGCGATTTTCTTTGGCAAACCGCATTGGTGCAGTTTAAGATTTGGCCCAACGACGATGACCGAACGAGCCGAATAATCGACACGCTTGCCAAGCAAGTTTTCACGGAATCGGCCTTGCTTGCCTTTGATCATGTCCGTCAGCGACTTCAGCGGACGGTTGCTGCTTCCAAGCACGGGCCGCTTGCAACGATTGTTGTCGAACAGTGCGTCTACAGATTGCTGCAACATTCGCTTTTCGTTGCGAATGATGACTTCAGGTGCGTTCAAATCGACCAACTTTTTGAGTCGATTGTTGCGATTAATGATACGGCGATACAGGTCGTTCAAATCGCTGGTAGCGAAATTGCCGCTATCCAGAAGCACTAAGGGGCGCAAATCTGGCGGAATGACAGGAATAA
>CAZIGP010000249.1:0-2740 GCA_964538425.1 uncultured Pirellulales bacterium
GCGCAGCAACCGCTGGGAACGCACGTTTATACTTGCGGTCCAAGTGCCATGACTAACCTGGTTGAACAAGCCGCTAAGACCGTCGGTTGGGCCGACAGCCATATCCATTTCGAGAAATTCTCCGCGCCACCGGTCGGTAAATCTTTCGATGTTTATCTGGCTCGTTCTGAAATCACGGTCCACGTTCCGTCCGAGCAAAGTCTGTTGGAGGCGATCGAAGCGGCGGGTGTGAATGCCCCTTACCTGTGCCGAAGCGGCGTGTGTGGGCAGTGCGAGACCGATGTGCTCGAACTCGTAGGCGAAGTAATCCACAATGACTATTGGCTTTCGGGCGAGGAAAAGAAGTGTACCCGAAAGATTATGCCTTGCGTCTCGCGAGCTCTCTGCACACGTTTGGTGCTGAACCTTTAGGTTGCAGCACGCAAGAGGAACTCCCTATTATGCCAATCGCCTTCAAGCCCGAAGAAACTTTCCGCGGCGAGTTTCATTATCGCAACAGTCCAGCCGCCATTCGTCGTTTTCCCTTTCCGTTTGTCGAAGATACTTTTATGTACTCGGTGAATATTGAGCCGCACACGGCCGGACCAGAGAGTTCCTGTTATGAGTTCGCAGTTGATATCGACGAACATTATGTAGGGGAATGCCGTGAGCGCGCCATATGCCTTGAAACGACCTCTGACCGCTATTTGTCGCTGCCACACATGAGTATGGCGCAGTGGGACGTACTCGAATTAATCACAACCAGTCTTGCGCGCGATTACCCCGAGTATTTCTCGCTTGAGCGAAACGGCGCACGCTGGCATTGGACCAACAGGCCGCTCGGCCTCGATGACACGTTTACGTTCGGCGAATCCGCGACTTTGCCGTACGAACCTCTCGAATACATCACGCGACAAGTGCAAGGGGATTGGTGCGTACTTGACCAGCGCGATGGAACCTTGTGGATGGACGCAGGGATGGTCACGACACAAGCCGATTGGTCGCTGAATTTCGATCTCGGAATGAACTTCATCGAATGGCATGGTCCGGTACCGCTCGCACCTGAGCTGGGAGTGTTCGACCGGGCGCTCAAATTGCTCTTAGGCCTGCAAATAGGTCATCCGGTACGTCGTCTCAATTGGACAATGACCATACACCCGCGCCTCGACACTTCACCCGAACAATATCCCTTCTGGGGAAAAGATCGCAACAACATCACGCTTGGGGACGCTGGTGACGAGGTTCATTTGCGAGTCGAGTTGCAGGCACTGTGGCGCTTGGCGCGCAGTAATGCCATCGCATTCAGCATACGTTGTTATCTTATCAGCATGCAAGAATTGGTGACAATTCCCAAGTGGGCACGACGGATGCACCGCATACTCAAAACTCTTCATCCATCCCTCGTTGCCTACAAAGGTCTGACGCGTTACCGCGACACGGTCGTCAAATGGCTTTCTCAATACGATGATGGCCTGCCAACTACTTTTGGCCAATGGCCGGAGTAAGTCTCTTGAAAAAAACTAAGTTTTTACTAAAAGTTTTCTAATGATTCTTGGAAATCGACCCATATATCGCTCACTGTCGGCGACCGTTTGGTCACGCTGTGAGAGGGCACCGCCGCTTACCCAGTATTTTGAAGTAGGGACTACGACACAACTTCCGACCTAGGTATTTGTGCGGATTTAAATGAGCAGATGTCAATTTCCGGGTGAGCGGGTTAATGGCCACTGCGTTAGATGTTGGCCAATTGTTTTGCTCGCGACGAAGTCATGATATAGGTTCATTGTCCACACCGGGATTTCACCACGGAGCGCAATCACTGACATACGGAACCGCGTTCGAGAGAGGGGTTTTCGCTAGAATCCACTTTTTTAGATCCTATGCTTGACAGTGATCCATCTCACTGATATATTAGAAAACATGTCAACTGTAACTTCCACTCGAAACCGTCGAAATACGCACAAAGTGCTCGTCGATCCGCGTGCCGAAAGCCTTTCTGCATTGTCACTTGCCGACCGGGTGTATCGCGCCATGAGCAAGCAGATTTTGGCAGGTCACTTACTCTCCGGCGATATCATCAACCGCAAGGATATTGCCAAGGAACTGAATGTTAGTTTGGCACCAGTCGGCGAGGCGCTGATCCGGTTAACAGCCGACGGATTTCTTGAGACTTCCCCTCGCCGCCATACACGGGTGCGAATCGTGCGCAAAGCTGATGTTCGTGGACAGTTTGCCTTGCGGCTTGCGTTGGAGCGGCAAGCTGTATCGATGGCCTATGGGGGGCCTGTCCGTCAGGCACGGCAGCGGCTGCTGGAGCTAGCTCGCGAAGTAGATCGATTCGTCCCTAAGGACCCGGCCGCATGGCCCGCCGAAATTGCCTTTCACCAGGCGTTAGTTGAGTTAGCGGATTGTCCTGAGCTTTCGGCAGCCTACGAACGGGTAATGCGCCGCAACTATTTCTTTGGCATTAATTCGGCTCATGTGCCGATTCGAAAGAAGGAGCATGCTGGCGGTCAGCATTCGAGGTTGGTGGACGATTTATGCACTGATGACATGGCAGCCGCCGAGCGGGCTGTGCTTGCTCACTACAGTGATGATATGACGGTGCTGCTCCGCAGTACTAAATCTTAACGGTAAGGGAGGAAGGCGTTGTTGCTTTGTGTCGCTCTGCTCGAATATAGCGAGCACCGGTCAAGGCGCTTTTTTGAGGCGGGGCTGAAGTGTTGTGCTTAGTCGTTTATTATTCTTCGTTTGATTGTGT
>CAZIGP010000249.1:2750-6591 GCA_964538425.1 uncultured Pirellulales bacterium
GAGCATCATGAGACAGGTACTCGCATTTGTTTTAGTTGCGTTTGCGACCGGCGTTGCCCAATCTGCTTTAGTGGCCCAATATGACGGGCCCGCCGTGTTCGATGGAACGGCAGCGTCTGACATCTTGCTTACTGATGTCAATATCGGTGATGAGGGAACGGTGCAGTTCGAGTTTAAGACAGATAGCACCACAAATAATGGGCATATGTGGACATACTCGGACGACCTTACCCTTGGCGCGCACGAATACCGTATATTTGTCGTCGGCGACATGCTCAAAGCGTTTTTATACACTGGTGGTGCCTATCAGTTGAAGATAGAGCAACCTTTTACAGATACTTCCGGCCTTCATAGTCTTAGTTTCTCGTGGAAGAACGGTTCTGACTCGCTGTTTACCCTGGATGGCGTGACGACGAGTTATCCGACGGGTCCGCTTGTGGATTTCGTCGCTGGCTTCGGGCATACGCTGGGTTATTTGCCAACTGCTGGACTTCGCTATACGGGATTGCTACAAAATGTCAAGGTCTATGACGCTTATAATGTAGTTCCCGAGCCATCGACGTTCGTTCTATGTGGCGTTGTCGTTTCCGCAGCATTCGTTTTTGACTTTATTGGACGTCGGCGACGGAAATGTCATTTGTAATGTCAACCCATCGAAGGCCGTTGAATCGTTGAGTTGGATTTGCAAGACCGGAGCAGAGAAGAGGGGATGGCAATTTTTGGTTTGTCGTAACAGCGAATTAACCCCGCTGATTGTAATTACAAATTCCATGTTGTGCGCGTTTTACCTGCCAGAGTGAGCCGCACAATGGTTTGCCAGGTTTCGCTGGTCATCATAGGCGAGGAGTAGTTTCATGTCAGACCTTCAAACCAGAGCGGTAAATTCCGGCTTTGAGTCGATGTGGATCTCACCCAAACGCCTTGAACGCCTTGTTCGGGTAGCGAGCCAAGAAATGAAAGGCACGCCTGAGAATTGTAAGTCTTCAAGGCCTGCGCGCGGCTTTACCCTTGTTGAGCTGTTAGTGGTGATCGCTATTATTGGCATTTTGATCGCATTGTTGTTGCCTGCAGTGCAGGCTGCGCGTGAGGCGGCTCGACGGACAAAGTGCAGCAATAATCTTAAGCAGGTGGGTTTGGCACTGCACAATCATCTAAGTGCGCGGAAGGTATTTCCGCAGGGCGTTTACACTCGTGACGATGGTCTATTAATGGTTACTTGGCTTTCAGCTCTGTTGCCATATCTTGAGGAAACCGCGTTGGGCAATATGTTTGACCCTAAAATTGAATGGCCACATTACTACTACCTACGAACAAACTCGGCGCACAAGGGTAATGCGGAAGTGTGGCGAAATCGAATTGCGACGTATGGTTGCCCTTCCGACACTCAAGGGGTCGAAGGGTTTTATGACCAAACTCATAACTTCAATGCCACTGGATTCACTCAGTCAAATTATGTTGGTTGCTTCAGCGCTGACGGGACGCTCACCGAACCGGGTAAACTGTGGATTTTGAATTCCACTTGTCATTGGAATGCGTCGATTAATCCGTCGGTAACTAGTAAACAAAGAGGATTCTTCAATTTCAACACAAGTCGATCGTCTAAAAACATTAGCGATGGTCTCTCCAAAACAATTGCCGCTTCGGAGAATCTTACACCGGGAGATGCTTCATGGGACTTGCGCGGCTGCTGGTGGATAGATAGTGGTGTAGGCTACACGCATTACTTTCCTCCGAATCCGGCACAACCGGATGTCATGATTGATGTGAATCATTCTTGTGATTCAAAGAAATCTCCCTGCACTAAGTTGGCACCCTGCCATGGCGCACAGATAATTGCTGCCCGAAGTTATCACCCAGGCGGGGTCAATGTGCTCAATGGCGACGGATCCGTCGCTTTCGTGAGCGAGGTTATTGACTTGCGCCTCTGGCAGGCACGAGCCAGCATCGCTAGTGGCGACTCAGTGTCGCAATAGCGACTTTGAGAAGTTATCGATAGAGTCGGAACGAAGATTGCAATTCTTAGAGAATTATGTATTTGAGTGGATACATCGAAACCTGCAATTTAAAGATAAATCGGATTTTGCCCGGTAAGACGTTGTTGTTAAAGTGATTCGGACGATTGCTGAGATAGAGATTTACAATGTGTCGCGTACTTCGCCTCTCGCTTAATATGCTACTAGTTGCCCTTCCAATGAGCGGGCTCTTTATAGGGTGCGGCTCAGAGAGCGATCGAACGCGCCTTTGGGGCAAGGTTACGTACAACGGTCAATCCGTGAACCACGGAATGATCGAGTTCGTTCCCGACGACAAAACGGCGGGGCCTTCAACGGGCACGCTGATTCATGATGGCCTATATGATCTCGCTGCACAGCGCGGCCCGTTTGTGAATGGCTCTTACATCGTGCGAATGACCGGCACGCGCGACACCGGCAAGACAGTTACACATCGGGATGACCCCAAGTCAGTAGTTAAGGTAGTTGAGAATTACATTCCTACCAATTACAACGTGCACTCCACACTTAAGATTACCGTCTTGCCGGATTTCTCTAAAAAAAGTTGCAACTTTGACCTTCCAGGCGAAGCATTGAGGACTACGAATTGATCGTGTATCGCCCCAGCGGGCGCGTTAGCCGCAATTTCATATGTATGGACACCGATTGAAGAATGTTGACGCGATCTTATAAGCAAAGGGACAAGAACTACGGCGCTCTGCAAGGGTGGATGCTCCAACGCTTTGAATGTCACTCGCATTTGTAGGACTAGCAAGAGGAATCACATTGCAGGACAGAGTTCCCCATAATGATGCTGACTTTAGCCTCGAAAAAAGACATGTGTATTGCTTTACAAAGGAATAATTAACTATGCCTGGAACGTTGATATCAAGCTTGTCAGTACTTGCCGCCATTACCGATTTGCGAGAATTGTGGTCCTGCTTAGGCCAATATATAAGTCTACCATCGGTCGAAGTCAGAAGTATTTTTATGTGTCTCCCGGCCCCTAAATGTCGCGCCATCATCATCGTTTTATTCGCTATTGGCTACTTCCATGCGGGCGATGCTGCTTGGACCCAAGAACCACGCGATGCGCTCGACTTGCGAGAGTCGGCCTCTCGACAGCTGACGAGTATTCGCTTGACCGATGCCGATCCGCGGAACAATACGGATCCTTCCTGCTACACCAATCAGCGGGAGATTCTAGTGTCGCTAGAGGGCAATCCAAAATCGCCCAATTCAAAGGTCGAACTAGCCGAGAATAAAGAGTTCAGTAAGGGCTTGGCCACAGTGGTTTGGACCGCGGAGAAGCGTGTTTTCCAGTATACCTTGAGCGAAGGTGATGGTGCGAAGACCGTTTACGCAAGAATCCAAGATGATGTGGCCGGTCCGTTGATTCTAGGGAGGATTGTATTGGATACCATCCCCCCGCAGGTCGAGTCGGTTGAAATTAATGGCGGCGAATCAGTTACGTCAACAGCACATGTGCGGCTCAAAATTGCCGCATCAGACAATTGTGGTTTGACGCGGGCGAAAGTGCGCATGAACGGCAAAGAGGAGGTAACGTGGAGGGAGTTTGCTGAGAATGTGCCATTTCGGCTCACGCAAGGCGACGGCAAATACATCCTGGAGGTCAGCGTGTGCGATGGAGCTGGTAATGTCTGCCCAAGCGTGGTCTCGGATACCGTAACTTTGAAGCTGGTTTCCTCGTTGAAAGAACATCGAAAACTTTACAACATCGACTTCGGAACCTACTTCTGGAAACCCGATCAAACTCGACCTGGGGGAGGACCCTTTCGAGCGGAGAACATCCAGCAATTTGTGCAGATGTTGGCCGAAAATGGAGTGGA
>CAZIGP010000250.1:0-3148 GCA_964538425.1 uncultured Pirellulales bacterium
ACGACGACATCACGCGTGCGTCCGCGCTCGTGGGCGGCATGGAGGCGCTCCTCTCGGGGACGACGACCCTCGTCGATCACCACGCGTCGCCGAACGCAGATCGACTTTCTGGAGGCCAACAGCAGCGAGTTGCTATTGCGCGGGCATTGGCAATGCAGCCAAAAGCCATACTTTTTGACGAACCAACCAGTGCTCTCGATCCGCGAATGACAGCCGAGGTGTTAGAGGTAATGTCCAGCTTGGCTGCCGAAGGCCAAACAATGATTGTTGTCACTCATGCGATGAGCTTTGCGCGCAAGGCAGCGAAAACGATTCACGTTTTTCATGAAGGTCGCATCGCCGAAAGCGGCCCGCCCGAGCAGATTTTTGAAAATCCTCAGAATGAAGTTACGCGGGACTTTTTACGAGAATGGAACTAAAGGCAGACTCATCCTTTTGCGCAGATAGATTTTCGGCTAGGAACGAGTTTTTGTTTTCTTGTGATATGATACGAACAGCAATGACTAAACCACCCAGGAAAAAGAGCCAGACATTTAGCATGTCCATCATGTTCGTGTCATGGAAGTTGGCATTGGGCAAGTAAGCACCAAGGAAGGCGAGAAATACGATACCTACCTGCCGAGTCCAAAGGGGAGCCACTTTGTTCCAGGCTAAGCGGCAGGCTGCTAAAGTCCACGAGATTAGTAATGCAACGAATAAGCCTGCGCCAAGCAGACCTGTTTCGCTAAGCAAACCAAGAAAAGCGTTATGCTGAATATACGGCTTCGTTTTTTCTAGCGGCATACGCTCCGTGCGATCGGCAAGGTATGGCAATTTCTCACGGTCGTATTGGCCAAATCCACTGCCCAGCAAAGGATGATCGGTGAACATATTCCACGCGACCTTTGCTAACAACGGGCGTAACTCTGCAGAGTCGGCTGAGGCAGAGGCTTCAAGCTCGGCATCTCGTTTCAAATTCCAGATTTGATCCCATTTTGCCACACCCATGACCAGCACGCTGACCATCCCAAAGCCAATCAACAAATTCCGCCAACTGCGCGGCGCCGAAAGAGCAATGTAAATCGCTAGTCCTAACGCACCACCGATCCATGCACTGCGAGTAAGTGTGGCATAAATAGCGGCGGTAGATAACGATGCAAACATTAACAACGCCAACTGCCCACCGCGCGTAAAACGTTGCCAGAATGTTAATCCTGCTACGAGGCACAACGTTATCAAAACGCCGTTGCCTGCTGGATTGAGCAATGGGCCGCGGGCTCGGCCAAAAAACTCTAGTTTTGGCGACGCCAAATGTCTTGGAAACAGCGCCCAATACTGGCCTGTAAGCTCGGCTATAGCAGTCAGAAAGACATAGATTCCAAATAACGCCAGCGTACCGAAAATCCATCGCACTTTGCGTTCATCTAAAGGGGATTGGCGAATCACCCAATACATGCCCGCTGGAATCAAAAAATACTGTATCAGTTTGAAAATGGGTTTGGTATTTTGAAAATGCCAATCATGAGTGAATGTACTGACAATCAAAACACCAAGAAATGTCAGTAATATTCCATCAGCCCAAGTGAATGGCTTGGAATCGATCCAACGAAGCTGTCGGTGCACGACATACATTACTGCCAGCAGTACGGCCAACAAGCGGTCAACTGTCAGCGGCAAGGTACCTGCGCTCCAGAATGAATAGCCGAAGAGTGATCCGCCGACAAGAAGCAGTAAACAACCAGCAACCAGAGAGGCCCTCAGCATGAATGCGACGAGCCAAACTAGCCCAATTTCGGCAATAAGCAGCAGAAAAAAATCCATTGACGGTAAATATGGAGTGAAGAATCTGGCCCGACAGACGATTAGCCACTTGAAGACAATGGAAATTACTAATTGCTAATCGTTTAACTTCGTGCCTATCGAATGTGAGCTCGGCGTTAAGCCCGAGCTGCCACTTTCCATAAGGCTTGTTTCAAGGATAGCCCGCCAGACAAGATTTTTTCGCCATTCGTTGAAACCACGGGATTTGCTGCACGCGGTGTCAGGGCAGATGGTGATTCGCTAAGGACCGGCTGTTCCGTTACGGTGGATGGCAGCGAATTTACCGTCAAAAATACGATCGTCAGTCCGAAGATAAAGCCGCCGAACCCGCCCGCAGCGACAATTGAAGTTTTGCCAGGACCAGCGGGATATTCAGCAGCTACCGGGCCATCAATCGCGGTAATAATACTTGTCGTGCGTGCAGCCGTTTGACTGGCTCGGGCTTCTGCCAACTGCTGCTCGGCAGATTTCAAGATGTCAACTCGACGATTACGCTCGGCCACAACGTTGGCATACTCCGCTCGCATGCAAGCCAAATTGGCCAACCGGTTGCGAGCATCTGCTAGTTGGTTTTCGAGCATCTCCGCTCGCTCTTCTGACAAACGAAGTTCAACTTGACTGCCACGAATTGCTGAATCGAGTTCTTCGCGAACGTGATCGGCAATTTCCCCTTCCGAAATTTTGGCTGCCAATACCAACGGATGCGATTCAGACATATTGCCCGAAAGTTGGGCGGTGCGAAGTTGAGCATCGACCATCCCGTCTTTTAAGCGACGTAGTACAGGCTGAGCTTCAAGCAATCGGTTCGGTGCAGCCACCAGCGAGCTCGTATCGGCCTTCGACTTGGTCAATAGCAAGAGGAGTTCTTGGTTGGCGTCAATGGCCTGCTTGGCTTGCCGTAATTCAAGTTCCATTTCATTAATTGAGCGACGTAGTGGGCTATCTCCGCCACCGACGTCATCAAGCACACGGAGCTCACCAAGATCGCTGCCGACGCGAGTTTCGATCGATTTCAATTGTGCGGTCACTTTCGTCAGGTCGAGCTGAGCTATTTCAACGGTTTTCGTTAATTCGGCCACCAAACCGCCAGCTTTTTGGTCACGCAATTCTTGTGAGCGAGCATGAAGTTGTTTGCAAATAGCTTCAGCAAGCCGTACTGCTCGCTGGGGAGTTTCTGCTGCGACATTCAGGTAAAACACTTCTGTTTTTCCAAATTCAGCACCTTTCGGTGGGGTGAGCTTCACCGTACCTGCTAGTGCCGATACAGCACCTTCGGTCGGCCAAGGTTGGCTCGCATCGTATTTTGAGTCGGGGCCAATTTCGGCCAACGCGCCACGTAATACAGTAC